>CAZIZD010000081.1:0-12297 GCA_964543615.1 uncultured Alcaligenaceae bacterium
GTTGGCGGACACGCCATCAGGCGCGTCATCACGCCGGGGATCATCACGGGTGCCGCGAGCACGTCGTCGACCGACAGCTCCTTGCGCAGCATCGCGAGCGGATTGCGCGACGCATGCCGGCTTGCCTTGGCGCGGATCTTCGCGAACGACGAGAGCGGCGTGCCGTACTTCTGCATGTGCGCGAGGCCGGCGCCACCGAAGTAACGCAACGCGAGCGGAACGTCGGGCATGCCGACGATCGCATTAGTCTCCTCGTCGAAGCGATCGAACGGCGTCGGGCGATCGGGAAACGTGACGCCCAGCGCGCCGGGCATCATCTGCTCGAAGCCGAGTGCCAGCACGCAGTCCGCCGCGCCGCTTGCCACCGCTTGCCGCGCGAGGAACAGGGCGGTCGATCCCGTCGCGCAGTTGTTGTTGACGTTGATGATGGGAACGCCGGTCATGCCGAGGTCGTACAGCGAACGCTGCCCCGCGGTCGAGTCCGCGTATACGAATCCCACGTAGGCCTGTTGCGCGTCCGCATAGTCGATGCGTGCGTCGGCCAGGGCGGCGCGCGCGGCGGCGCCCGCCATCGCGGGATACGGGTCGCTCGCGCCCGGCTTGGTGAAAGGGATCATGCCGACGCCGGCGACGATGACGGTTCTACTCATGACGTTGCCCCCGGATGCACGAAGAAATCCACGAAGCGGTCCGCGAGCTGCTCGATGGTCAGCGGTCCCTTGGGCGAGTACCACTGCAACGACCAATTGAGCGAGCCCAGCATCGCGAGGCGAAGGAGGCGAAGGTCGCCGCGGACGAGTCCCGCTTCGGCCGCGGCGCGCAGCGCCTCGTCCCACATGCCGTCGACCTGGTCGCGCAGTTTGACGATGCGCCGGCGCGATTTAGGTGCGAGATTGCGCCACTCGGATAGCACCACGGCCGTTTCGTCGCGCGTGCCGTGCAGCGCTTCGAGATGGCCGATGAAGAGCTCGCGCAGGCGATCGCGCGGCGACCTGGCGTCGGCAAGCGCCCGTTGTCCCGCGAGCACGAACGCCTGCATCGCCGATTCCATCACTTCGAGCAGGATGTCTTCCTTGGTCTCGAAGTAATAGAAGATGCTGCCGGACTGGATGCCGACGGCCTTGGCGATGTCGCGCACCGTCGCGCGCGGATAGCCGACGTCGCGGAAGAGGCGGGCGGCGGCGGTCAGGAGCTCCTTGCGGCGCTTCGAATCGTCGGCTTTCATGGGGGAAGTATAGCTGCTCGAAAGGGGCGTCGAAAAATTCAAGCGAGCGCTTGATTTGTGCGGTGCGCCGCTGCTAGACTCGCTTCGCGCATCACGAGGGCGAGGCGGCTTCCTGCCCCGGCGTGCCGCGCATCCCAAGCTCACTCGAACGCTCCCTTGGCCACCGGCGACCTCCCCGCAACCGACCGTTTCGCCAACCTCGCGCAGGGCGGCAAGGCCCTGCTGGGCGAGGCGCTCACCATCGTGGAGGCCGGGGGCGAGCAAGCGCGCTTGCTGCTCGCCAGATTGCACGTCGAAGGCGGCAAAGCGCAGGTGGTCGGCGTGACAGGGCCGCCGGGGTCGGGCAAGTCCACGCTGGTCAACGAGCTCGCGCTGCATTGGGCGGCCCGCGGACGGCGTGTGGCTATCGTCGCGGTCGATCCGACGAGTCCCTTCACGGGCGGCGCGGTGCTGGGCGATCGCGTGCGAATGAACCGCGCGAGCCGCCACGAGAACGTGTTCATCCGCAGCGCAGCGACGCGCGGCCAGCTGGGTGGCATCGCGCGCGCGACGTACGACTTCGTGCGCGTGTTCGACGCGGCCGGCTACGACCCGGTCATCGTCGAGACGGTGGGCATCGGTCAGTCGGAAGTCGACATCTGCCGTGTCGCGCATACGGCGGTGGTGGTCGAGTCGCCGGGGCTCGGCGATGCGGTGCAGGCGATGAAGGCGGGCGTGCTGGAAATCGCGTCGATCTTCTGCATCAACAAGGCCGACCTCGCCGGAACGGACGCGAAGGCGCTGCAGCTCGCGGAGCTCGCGGACCGCGCCGCGCATCGCAACCCCGATTGGCGGATACCCATCGTGCAGACCGTGGCGAGCGAGGTGCGCGGCATCGACGAGCTTGCGGCGAAGATCGAGGCGCATCGCGCGTACCTCGCCTCCACCGACAGGCTCGCGGTGCTGGAGCGCGACCGTGCGCTCGCCGAGATACGCGCAAGTCTCGAGGCGCTTGTGGTCGACGGTCCCTTGCGAAGGGCGCGCACCGACGGCCGGCTGCAGGCGCTGGCCGAGGATGTCGCGGGCCGGCGCATGTCGTCGGCGGATGCCGCCATCGCGATCGAGCGCGAGTACGTGCGCAGGAAGGAAGGATCGGCATGACGCAGAACGAGAACAGTCCCGTCACCCGCGTGGCCGTCGTGGGCGGCGGAGGCTCCATGGGACACGGGATCGTCATTGCGTGCCTCTTGGGTTCGCCGGACGCCGAAGTGGCGCTCGTCGCCCGCCGCAAGGAGACGCTCGATCACGGCATGACCCTCGTGCGCTCCGGCCCCTTCGGACTCGAAGGCGCGGTACGCAAGGGCCGGATCGACGCGAAGACGATGGAGCATGCGCTCGCGCGCATCCGCCCCACGCTGGACATCGCGGAAGGCGTGCGGGATGCGCAGGTGATCTTCGAAAGCGTGCCCGAGGTCGTCGAGCAGAAGCTCGACGTGCTGCGGGCCATCGAGGCTGCGGCCCCCGAAGATGCCGTCATCGCCACCGGAACCTCGTCGATCATGATCGCCGAACTGGGACGCGCGCTCGCCCGCGACCAGCGCCTGGTCGGCACTCACTGGTTCTATCCGTCGAACGTGATGCCGCTCGTCGAAGTCGGCCGCGCCGATCGTTCCGCGCCGTGGGCAGTGGAGCGGACCGTCGCCTATCTCACGGCCATCGGCAAGAAGCCCATCGTGGTGAAGGACGTGCCGGGCTTTTTCATGACGCGTTTCGTGAACACGTTCCTGAGCGAGGCGATGCGCGCGGTGCAGGAAGGCATCTGCAGCATCGAGGACGTGGACGTCATGTGCAGGACCGGACTCGGCTGGCCGATGGGCGTGTTCGAGCTCCTCGACAAGACGGCGTCGTTCGATGCGTACTACCACGCGCAGGAGTACTTGCACGAGACGCTCGGCGAACGCTACGCGGTCCCGCCCATCGCCCGCAAGGTCTTCAAGGCCGGGTATCGCGGCGCTGCGCGGCTGAAGCCGGGCAGCAAAGGCGGCTGGTACGACTACTTCGGAGTCGAGACGAAATGAGCGATGCGATGAAGCGGGAAGTGGTGGTCGTCGCCGGTTGCCGCACGGCGCAAGGCACTTTCGGGGGAACGCTGCGCGACGTACCGGCGCACGAGCTCATGATGACGCCGCTGCGCGAGACCATCGCGCGCGCGGGCGTGGCACCCGACCTCGTGGACAACGTGATCGTGGGGCAGGTCTACCAGACCTCGCAGGCGCTCAACATCGCGCGCTATTGCGTCCTCGATGCCGGGTTGCCGTTCACGACGGGCGGCATCTCGATCAACGCGGCGTGCGGCTCGTCGATGGAGGCGTTCAACGCGGCCGTGCGCGAGATCGCGATGGGCGACGCCGACGTGGTCGTCGCCGGGGGCACCGAGAGCATGAGCGGAGTGCCGTTCCTTCTGCACGGACATCGCTGGGGCACGCGGCGCGGCAGCAGCGAGGTGATCGACCAGTTCGAGGAGTCGACGTGGTCGGCGTCGACGTACCGCTACGGGCGCTTCAACATGGGCATGGCGGCCGATCACGTGGCCAAGGTCTACAACCTCACGCGGCGCGAGCAGGACGAGTACGCGCTGCGCTCGCACCAGCTCGCCGTGCGCTCGATCGATGAAGGACTCTTCCGCGAGGAGATCGTCCCCTTCACGGTCAAGGGCAGGAAGGGCGACGTCAAGTTCGAGGTCGACGAGCATCCGCGGCGCGATTGCTCGATGGAATCGCTCGCGAAGCTCAAGTCGACGTTCACCGACGACGGCACCGTGACGGCAGGCAGCGCGTCCGGCGTGAGCGACGGCGCCGCCGCCGCAATGCTCATGTCACGTGCCAAGGCGGACGCGCTTGGACTCAAGCCGTTCGCACGCGTGCTGTCGACCGCCCGCGTAGCGGTCGATCCCAGGCTCATCTGCATGAGCCCGGGGCCGGCCGGCAAGCTCGCGCTGGAGCGCGCAGGATTGAAGGCGAGCGACATCGGGTGGTGGGAGATCAACGAGGCGTTCTCTTCGGTCGTGCTCTCGTCGGCCCTCGAGATCGGCATTCCGCTCGACCGCGTCAATCCGCTCGGCGGCGGCATCGCGCTCGGGCATCCGGTGGGCACCAGCGGCGTGCGCACGCTCGTGACGATGATGCACGGTATGCGTCGCACCGGCACGCGCTACGGCTGTGCGACCATCGGCGCCGGCGGCGGGATGGGTGTGGCCGCCGTGCTCGAGCTTTGCGCATGAAGCATTCGTATCGACGATTCATCCAGGAGGCGTCATGCAGGTGAACGAGAAACCCAAGATCGACGCGGCGGCCGCAACGGAAGGCGACGCCAGCGCGTTCGCGCCGGAATTCCTGGCTGCGTCGCGCGAGCTCGAGCGCGAGTGGCGCGCGAAGTTCGACCAGCTCGCGAAGAAGTTCGGCGTCGATCCCGCGACGTATGTCCCGCGCACCGACTCGGGCCTGCCGCTCAAGCCCGCGTACTTCGCGCACGACGTGCCGCGCACGGAAGACCATCTCGCGGCGCCCGGCGCGTATCCGTTCACGCGCGGGCTCTACGCCGCGCAGTACCAGTTCATGCCGTGGGCCAACCAGCCGGTCATCGGTTACGGCCTGCCCGAGGAGACGCGGCGGCGCATGGACTACCTGCAATCGCAGGGGATGACGGGATATTTCGGCAACACGTTCTACAACCTCGTGTACGACCTGGTCTCGCACGAGGGACTCGATCCGGACCATCCGGCGGCCGAGGGCCGCGTGGGCCAGTGCGGCATGGCGGTCTACACGCGCGAGGACAACGCGCGCCTGTTCGACGGGCTCGCGCTCGACAAGATGAACGTGGTCCACATCTCGTACTACGAGAACCTGCCGGTGCTCGCGCACTACCTCGCCTACGCGCGCCGCCGCGGCGTGCCGTGGGAGAAGCTGGGCGGCAACTCGATGAGCTGGTACTACCAGAGCGCCTACGTCGGCATGACCTGCTTCCCGCCCAAGGCGGGCATGGATCTCGCGGCCGAGCTCATCGGCTTCTGCGGCCAGCGCATGCCGCGCTGGAACACGCTCAACCTCTTCGGTTACGGCATGGAGGAGGCGGGCTCCACGGCCGTGCAGGAGGTCGCGTTCACGGCGGCCGCGGGTATCGACTACGCGCGCAACTGCATCGCCAAGGGCCTCGAGCCCGACGCGTTCCTCGGCCGCTTCGGCTTCCAGATTTCGCAGGCCAACGACTTCTTCGAGGAGATCTGCAAGATCCGCGCGCTGCGCAGGATCTGGGCCCGCAAGTGCTTTGATCTCGGCGCGCGCGATCCGCGCAGCATGCACGTGCGCATCCACACCCACACGTCGGGGGCGGTGCTCACCGCGCAGCAGCCGCTCAACAACCTGATCCGCACCACGCTGCACGCCTTCGGCGCCGCGCTATCCGGCGTGCAGGCGATTGAGGTGAGCACGTTCGACGAGGCGCTTGCGATTCCTACCGAGCACTCCGCGACCATGGCCCTGCGCGTCCAGCAGATCATCCAGGACGAGAGCGGCATCACGCGAGTGGCCGATCCGCTCGGCGGCTCGTACTACGTCGAGGCGCTGACGAACCAGATCGAGGCGGCGGCGCTCGCGATCTTCGACGAGGTCGAAAAGCGCGGCGGCTACCACAAGTGCCACGACTACGTGCGCGCGCAGATCGAGGCGTCGGCCATGCGCTGGCGCGACCAGCTCGACGCGAACGAGCGCATCCTCGTCGGCGTCAATAAGTACGTGACCGACGCGCCGCAGGACGTCGAGGTGTTCAAGGTCAATCCAGAGTCGGAGCGCATCGCCATCGACCGCATTCGCGGCCTGCGCGCGACGCGCGACCACCGCCGCTGGGAGAAGGCGATGGCGGAGGTGCACGCCGCCACGGAGCGGTTCAAGGCCGGTGCGGTGGGCGGATTGATGCCCGCGATGGTCGAGGCCTCCGATGCCGACGCGACCACCGGCGAGCTCATGGGCGTGCTGAAGCAGCACCTGGGCTGGGCGCCTCCGCACTGATAAGAGAGAAGGAGCATTCACCGAATGGACAACCGTATCATCCGCGTACTGCTCGGCAAGGGCACCATGGACGCGCACGACCGCGGCGTGCGCTATCTCGCGACCAAGCTCCGCGAAGCCGGAATGGAGGTCATCTTCATGAATTTCCTCGAGGCGGGGGACATCCTCGACGCCGCCCTCCAGGAGGACGTCGACGCGATCGGCGTGTCGAGCTCGGTTGAGGGACATCTCCCGGTAGCGCGCGAGCTTACGCGCCGCCTGCGCGAGATGGGCAAGCAGGACGTGATGGTGATGTTCGGCGGTGTCATTCCCGAGCGCGACTTCGGGCCGATGAAGGAGATGGGCGTCAAGGGCATCTTCGGACCCGGCTCGTCGGCGGACTCGGTCATCGAGTTCGTGCGCAAGGAAGCGCGCCGTCCCCGCGTGGGCTTCGCATGATGGAGATCGTCACCTCCGTAAGCCAGGGCGTGCTCGAGGCCGAGATCAAGCGTCCGGAGAAGCGCAACGCGCTCACGGTTGCGATGTACGAGTCGCTCACCGCTGCGCTTGCCGAAGGCGATCGCCGTCCGGACGTGCGCGCGATCCTGCTGCGCGGCCAGCCCGAGGTATTCACGGGCGGCAACGACTTGAAGGATTTCCTCGAGAATCCCGCGCCCGACGACGATCATCCGGCGTTCAGGTTCGTGCGCGCAATCGCGGGCACGGCCAAGCCCATCGTCGCGGCGGTCAACGGCCCCTGCGTTGGCATCGGCGTGACCATGCTCCTGCACTGCGACCTCGTCTACGCGGGACAGGGCGCCGTGTTCTCGCTACCGTTCGTGAACCTGGGGCTGTGCCCCGAGGCGGGGTCGAGCCTCATCCTGCCGCGCATGATGGGTCACGCGCGTGCGGCGGAACTGCTCTTGCTGGGCGAGCCCTTCGATGCGGCAACCGCCGCGTCGTTCGGCATCGTGGGCCGGGTGCTGCCGGATGGCGACGTGCTCGCGCACGCGCGCACGCAGGCGCACAAGCTCGCCACGAAACCACCGTCCGCGCTGCGCCTGTCGAAGTCGCTCATGCGACGCGGCTCACAGGCCGCGATCGGGGAGACCATCGACTTCGAGGCGATGCACTTTCGCGAGCGCCTCGAGTCGGAGGAGGCAAAGGAGGCGTTCTCCGCCTTCCTCGAGAAGCGCAAGCCGGATTTCTCGCGCTTCTCCTGAACCTAGCGGATGACCTTGGCGATCGCGTTCGCCACGTAATCGACGTTGCGCGTATTGAGGGCGGCCACGCAGATGCGGCCGGTGTCGACGGCGTAGATCGAGTAGTCCTCGCGCAGCGTCTGCACCTGCGCCTTGTTGAGTCCGGAGTACGAGAACATGCCGCGCTGCGCCAGCATGTAGGAGAAGTCGCGGCCGGGCAGGCGCTCGTGCAGGCGCTCGACGAGCATCGCGCGCATGAGCTTGATGCGGTCGCGCATCGACGCGAGCTCCGCCTCCCACAGCGCGCGCAACTCGGCCGAGGCGAGCACCATCGCGACGATCTCGCCGCCGTGCGTAGGCGGGTTGGAGTAGTTTGCGCGCACCACGCGCTTCACCTGCGAGAGCACGCGGATCGCCTCGTCGGCATCGGTCGCCACGACCGAGATCGCGCCCACGCGCTCGCCGTAGAGAGAGAACGACTTCGAGAACGAGCTTGACACGAAGAGGGGGCCGGGCGTTTGCGCGAACCGGCGCACGACCGAGCCGTCAGCGTCGATGCCCTCGGCAAATCCCTGGTACGCCATGTCGAGGAACGGCAGCAACCCTCGCGCGCGCACCACTTCGATGATCCGGCTCCACTGCGTCGCGTCCGGGTCCACCCCGGTCGGGTTGTGGCAGCACGCGTGAAGCACGACGATGCCGCCGGCGGGAATGCGCTCCAGCGACGCGATCATGCCCGCGAAGTCGAGGCCGCGCGTTGCGGCGTCGTAGTACGCGTAGGTGTTGACGGTGAAGCCTGCGCCTTCGAACAGCGCGCGATGGTTCTCCCAGCTCGGATCGCTGATCCAGACCTGCGAGCCCGGAGCGAAGCGGCGCAGGAAATCGGCGCCGACCTTGAGGCCGCCGGTGCCGCCGAGCGCCTGCACGGTGATGCAGCGGTTCTCGGCGATGGCGGGGCTGTCCGCGCCGAACAGGAGCTTCTTCACTTCGCGGTCGTACGCCGCGATGCCGTCGATGGGCAGGTAGCCGCGCGGCGCGATCTTTTGCGCGATCACGTGCTCCGCCCGCTTCACGCACTCGAGCACGGGCAGCTTGCCGGTGTCGTCGTTGTACACGCCAACGCCCAGGTTGACCTTGCGCGGATTGGTGTCGGCGACGAAGGCTTCGGTGACGCCGAGGATGGGATCGCGCGGTGCGAGCTCGACGGCGGAGAGGAGCGAGGCGGTGAGCGGGGCGTTCATGGGCGGGATGGGCGAGGTGGGTGCGTCGAAAAGGTGCAATGTTACGCCATTGGCAGGGCCCGCGTTCAGGCGATCCCAACCCGCGAGAACGCGGCGCCCAGCGCAAGCGTCCACGTGACCGCGAAGGCGGACGTCGCGATGTAGTAGCCGATTGCCCGCTTGCGCGCTTCGGCCCAGTAGCCGATCGCGTAGACGATGCGTCCCACGAGGTAGATGGCGCCGAGGATGGCGGCGTAGCGCGGATTGCCCATTACCGCGTAGATCCACATCGACGGCAGGAAGACGACGAGGTTCTCGAGCTCGTTCATCTGCACGCGGAACGCGCGCTCGAATGCGGGGTCGCCCGTGGTCGCGGGCGCGTACACCTTGTATTTGGTGCGGGCGCGCCCCACCTGAAACACGGTGATCATGTACCAGAGCACCATGGCGAGCGTGACGAGTGCGGGCAGCGATTGCGGCATGTGCATGGCGATGTTCCTTTCGTCCGAAGGCAATGGCCTACACTAGCCCTTTGCGTCCATCGGACGCAACCGTCGCGTCGGGCTGAAGCCCGGCCCACCGCCACCTCTGGCGCAACGTTCAATGGCACGCGGCTCCTCCTCCATCCCCATCGACGCGCCGAAGCTTCCGCCCGCGGCGGCGCTGCGCGTGCTCGCGCGCGTCGGGCGCTTCGTGCGTCCGTATCGCAGGCAGGTCGTCTATGCGGCGATCGCCCTCGTCCTCGCGGCGGGGGCCGTGCTCACCATCGGACAGGGCCTCAAGTTTGTCATCGACCGCGGTTTCGTGGCGGGCAGCGGCGGCGAGCTCGACCGCATGCTCGCGGCCACGCTCGCCGTCGTGGTGGTGATGGCGGGGGCCACTTACGCGCGCTTCTACTTCGTGTCGTGGCTGGGAGAACGGGTCACGGCCGACCTGCGCCGGGCCGTCTTCGATCACCTGCTGTCGCTGCCTCCCGCGTACTTCGAGCTCGCGCGCACCGGCGAGGTCATCTCGCGCCTCACCAACGACACGACGATGCTCGAGACCGTGATCGGATCCTCGGCGTCGCTTGCGATCCGCAACGTGCTCCTTATGGTGGGCGGCCTCGTGATGCTCGCCCTCACGAGCGCCAAGCTGACGCTGCTCGTGCTGGTGGGCGTGCCGCTCGTGCTGGTGCCGATCATTTTCTTCGGGCGCCGCGTGCGCAAGCTCGCGCGCGCGAGCCAGGACCGCGTGGGCGACGTCGGCGCGTACGTCGACGAGGCGCTGCACGAGATCCGCACGGTGCAGGCGTACGGTCACGAGCACGCCGACCGGCGCGAGTTCGGGGCGCGCGTCGAGGGCGCCTTCGCCACGGCGTTGCTGCGCATTCGCCAGCGCGCTTTCCTCGTCGCCACGGTGATCGTGCTGGTGTTCGGCGCGGTCGGCGTCATCCTGTGGATCGGCGGCCACGACGTGGTGGCGGGCCGCATCTCCGCCGGGCAGCTGTCCGCCTTCGTGTTCTATGCGGTGCTAGTCGCGAGCGCGGCGGGCGCGGTGAGCGAGGTCATCGGCGACGTGCAGCGCGCGGCGGGCGCCACCGAGCGCCTGTTCGAGCTCCTGTCGATCGAGCCGGACGTCCGCGCGCCCGCGCATCCGGTGGCGATGCCCGTGCCCGCGCGAGGCACCGTGCTGTTCCGCGACCTCACGTTTCACTATCCCTCGCGTCCGGACAGCGCCGCGCTGTCGGCGTTCACGCTCGACGTGCGCGCGGGCGAGAAGGTCGCGCTGGTCGGTCCGTCGGGCGCGGGCAAGACGACGGTGTTCCAGCTCCTACTGCGCTTCTACGATCCGCAGCAGGGCACGGTCGCAATCGACGGGGTGGACGTGCGCGCGGCCGATCCCGCGCACGTGCGTGCACGTCTCGCCCTCGTGCCGCAGGATCCCGTGATCTTCGCGGCGAGCGTGACCGACAACGTCCGCTACGGCCGGCCCGATGCCAGCGAGGACGAGGTGCGCGCCGCCTGCGAGGCCGCCTACGCGACGGAATTCATCGACCGGCTGCCCGAAAAGTACGCAAGCTACCTGGGCGAGCGCGGCGTGCGCCTGTCGGGCGGACAGCGGCAGCGCCTCGCCATTGCGCGGGCGATCCTCGCCGATCGCCCCATCCTGCTGCTCGACGAGGCGACGAGTGCCCTCGACGCCGAGAGCGAGCGCATGGTGCAGCTGGCACTCGAACGGCTGATGGCGGGCCGCACGGTGCTGATCATCGCGCATCGCCTTGCCACGGTGCGGCACGCCGACCGCATCGCGGTGATGGAGCAGGGCACCATCGTCGCCACCGGCACCCACGACGAGCTCACGCGCAGCAATCCGCTGTACTCGCGCCTGGCGGCGCTCCAGTTCGGTGCGCATGCGCAGGCCCGGGAGGGCGAGGTCGCCTTGGCGCGCGAACGGCCTTAAAATACCCGGTTCGCCTTCGATGCCTGCGATCTCCCCCATGTCCGTCGCAACCTATCCCGGAAGTCCCTACCAGCTTCACCAGCCCTTCGCGCCCGCGGGCGACCAGCCCGAGGCGATCGCGCGCCTGGTCGAGGGCCTCACGGACGGACTCGCCTACCAGACGCTTCTCGGCGTTACCGGCTCCGGCAAGACGTACACGATGGCCAACGTGATCGCACGGACGGGACGGCCGGCCATCGTGATCGCGCCCAACAAGACGCTCGCGGCGCAGCTCTACTCCGAGTTCCGCGAGTTCTTTCCCGAGAACGCGGTCGAGTACTTCGTTTCCTACTACGACTACTACCAGCCCGAGGCCTACGTTCCGTCGCGCGACCTCTACATCGAGAAGGACAGCTCGATCAACGAGCACATCGAGCAGATGCGGCTGTCGGCCACCAAGGCCATTCTCGAGCGTCCCGATTGCGTGATCGTCGCCACCGTGTCGGCCATCTACGGCATCGGCGATCCGACCGAATACCACAGCATGATCCTGCACTTGAAGCAGGGTGACCGCGTCTCGCAGCGCGACGCGATCAAGCGCCTGACCGAGATGCAGTACACGCGCAACGACGTCGACTTCAAGCGCGGCGTTTTCCGCGTGCGCGGCGACGTGCTCGACATCTTTCCCGCGGAGAACGCCGAGAACGCGATCCGCGTGACGCTGTTCGACGACGAGGTCGAGATGCTGCAGCTCTTCGACCCGCTCACGGGGCACCTCAAGCAGAAGCTCGCGCGCTTCACTGTGTTCCCGTCGTCGCACTACGTCACGGGACGGCAGAAGGTGCTGTCCGCCATCGAGGGCATCAAGGTCGAGCTCGCCGCGCAGAAGGAGTTCTTCCTCGGCCAGACCAAGCTCATCGAGGCGCAGCGCATCGAGCAGCGCACGCGCTTCGACCTCGAGATGATGGCGGAGATCGGCTACTGCAAGGGCATCGAGAACTACTCGCGCTATCTCTCGGGCCGCAACCCGGGAGAGCCGCCGCCGACGCTCATCGACTACCTGCCGCCTAACGCGCTGATGTTCGTCGACGAGTCGCACGTGACCATCCCGCAGGTGGGCGGCATGTACAACGGCGACCGCGCGCGCAAGGAGAACCTCGTCAACTACGGCTTCCGCCTGCATTCAGCGATCGACAACCGGCCGCTGC
>CAZIZD010000081.1:12307-13823 GCA_964543615.1 uncultured Alcaligenaceae bacterium
ATCCGCATTCGCGTGCAGAAGAACGAGCGCGTGCTGGTGACCACGCTCACCAAGCGCATGGCGGAGGACCTGACCGATTACCTGGCCGAGAACGGGGTGAAAGTGCGCTACCTGCACTCGGACATCGACACGGTCGAGCGCGTGGAGATCATCCGCGACCTGCGACTGGGCGAGTTCGACGTTCTGGTCGGCATCAACCTGCTGCGCGAGGGCCTCGACATTCCGGAGGTGTCGCTGGTCGCGATCCTCGACGCCGACAAGGAAGGATTCCTGCGCGCCGAGCGCTCGCTGATCCAGACCATCGGCCGCGCCGCGCGCCACCTCAACGGCATGGCGATCCTCTACGCCGACAACATGACCGACTCGATGAAGAAGGCCATCGGCGAGACGGAGCGGCGCCGCACCAAGCAGCTCGCCTGGAACGAGAAGATGGGCATCACGCCCGTGGGCGTGCAAAAGCGCATCAAGGACATCATCGAGGGCGTGTACGACCCCGACGAGGCGAAGAAGGAGCAGCGCGCGGCGCAGGCCAAGGCGCGCTACGACGCAATGCCCGAGAAGGATCTCGAGCGCGAGTTGAAGCAGCTCGACAAGCAGATGCAGGACGCGGCGCGCAACCTGGAGTTCGAGAAGGCGGCGGAGCTGCGCGATCGCCTGTTCGAGCTGCGCCAGAAGATGTTCGGCGTGTCGTTGCCGGTCGAGACCTGAGGGGAAGGGTGCGATGAAACTGCAAGGTAAGGTGGCGATCGTCACGGGTGCCGCGAGCGGTCTCGGCAGGGCCATTGCGATGCGTTACGCAAAGGAGGGCGCGAGCGTTGCCATCGCCGACGTGAACCAGGCGCAGGCCGACGTCGTCGCACGCGAGATCGCCGCAGAGGGCGGACGGGCCATCGGCCTTGCGATGGACGTGACGAGCGAGGAGGCGGTCGACCGTGGCGTCGCGGACACCGTCGCGGCCTTCGGCGGCGTCGACATCCTCGTGAGCAACGCCGGCATCCAGATCGTGCATGCCGTGGAGGACTTCAGCTACGCGGAGTGGAAGCGCATGCTCGCGATCCACCTCGACGGCGCGTTCCTCACGACCAAGGCCTGCCTGCCGCACATGTACGCGGGCAACCGCGGCGGCACGATCCTCTACATGGGGTCGGTGCATTCGCACCTCGCCTCGCAGCTGAAGGCGCCCTACGTCACCGCCAAGCACGGGCTGCTGGGGCTCGCCCGCACGGTCGCGAAGGAGGGTGCCGCGCACGGCGTGCGCGCCAACGTGATCTGCCCGGGCTTCGTGCGCACGCCGCTCGTCGACAAGCAGATTCCCGAGCAGGCGCAGAAGTTCGGCATCTCAGAGCAGGACGTGATCGAGAAGATCATGCTGAAGGACACTGTCGACGGCCAGTTCACCACGCTCGACGACATCGCCGAGGTCGCAGTCTTCTTCGCGGCGTTCCCCACCAACGCGCTCACGGGGCAGTCGCTGGTGGCGAGCCACGGTTGGTTCATGGGGTAAAACTTCTGGCGG
>CAZIZD010000082.1:0-13716 GCA_964543615.1 uncultured Alcaligenaceae bacterium
TCTCCTGCGCGAATGCGGTCGAGCCTGCGGCAAGGGCGAGCAAGGCCGGGAACAGGCGAGCGGAAAGCATCGGACCTCCTTGGGGTTGGGGTGCGGCGGCGGGCCCGCGGTTGCGCGCTCTATCGGCGGCGCTTGGGGAAGACTCCACGAGCGACGACGAAGTCTAAGCACTAACATGTCAGCGCGCAACCGGGACTGCCCCTGTTCGATTTGCGCGGCCGTGCGAGGCGCGGTGCAAGTTCGGTAAAGTGCCGCGTGGCACACTGCTTCTTCATGACCGCAACGCCGCAATGACAGGCTTCGTCGACGCCCACCACCACGTCTGGACTCTCGCGCGCGGCGACTACGGCTGGCTCACGCCGGAGCTGGGCGCTATCCACCGTGACTATTCGATGAAGGATCTCGCGCCGTTGCTCGAGCACGCCGGGGTCACGGCCACGGTGCTAGTGCAGGCGGCGCCAACCCTCGCCGAGACCAAGTTCCTCCTCGACGTCGCGCAGCGCAGCGAAGGCGTCGTGCAGGGCGTGGTCGGATGGGTCGACCTCACCGCGCGCGACGCGATCCCGACGCTCACGCGGTTCGCGCGCGACGGCATGCTCAAGGGCGTCCGACCCATGCTGCAGGACATCGCCGACGATGCGTGGATCCTGCGCGCGGACGTCGGGCGCGCGCTGGCGGCGCTCCCCCGCATCGGTCTGCGGTTCGACGCACTCGTGCGGCCGGCCCAGATGCCCTCGCTCCTTGCGATGCTCGATCGCCACCCGGATCTTGCCGTGGTCATCGATCACGCGGCGAAGCCCGACATCGCACACGCCGCGTGGGAGCCCTGGGCGAGTCACATGCGCGCTGCCGCGGCCAACCCGCGCGTGCGATGCAAGATCTCCGGCCTCGTCAACGAAGCCGGCGCGGGCTGGACCATCGACCGGCTGCGCAGGTACTTCGACTACCTGGTTGAGATCTTCGGCCCCCAGCGCCTCATGTGGGGTAGCGACTGGCCGGTACTGAACCTCGTGTCCACCTACAAGAGCTGGTACGCCGCCACGGTGGCACTCACCGCGGGCTGGTCACCCGCCGACCGCGCGGCCTTCATGGGCGGCACGGCACGCCGCTTCTACGGCTTGTAGGAAATCGCCGACGTTCCCGTAGGCGCGCGCCTCTCGTCGCCGCTTCGCGACGTCGGCCAATTTGCGACAGCTTAGAGACTCGTCCGACAGCGCGGGACGCGCGCGCTCACCACCGATTCAACTCCGGTCCGACTTCGCGTTCGCGCGTGCAAATCGATGATGTCCCTCATCGATAACACACAAGGCGCGCGACTTCGACTGCACACGAGGCGCTCGCCTGCATGGCATGAGCGCGCACTCGTCCACCCGGCATTCGTCTGACCGATCGAACCGTTCTCCGCTTCGAGTCTTCCTGCTGTCGGCCACGCTCGCGGTGGTTGCCGGCATTGCGTTCGCAGCGGGCGCGCAGAACGCCTCGCCTGCCAACGATCACCGCCTGCAGCAGGCCTTCGTCCCGCTCGGAACCGGGTCGCAGGTGCCGCCCAAGTATCTCTATCTCTTCTCGCCGTCCGCGCGATGGAAGGGTGCGCTGCGCTGGCGCTACAACCCCGCGAACGCTCCCGCGTTCGCGAGCGACACGGCCGCGGTGGTCGCGCGCATTTCGAGCGCATTCGACAAGTGGTCCTCGCAATGCGGCATCACTTACGTGTACGACGGCGAGACGACGGTCGCCCCCGATTCGACGCAGCCCGATGGCGTGAGCGTGGTGGGGTGGGGCGCGATCGATCCGGGGCTCGGCGCCTGGACGTTCGCGTGGTATGCGCTGGAGGGCAGCGATCGCGTCATCTTCGATGCCGACGTCACGCTGAGCCCTTCGAATGTAGCCTCGCTCGCCGATCTCGACCGTCTCATGACGCACGAATGGGGCCACGCGATGGGCCTCGATCATTCCGACGTGGAGTCGGTGCTCATGTCGGGACCGCCTTCGACGCACTACAACGCGCTGGTCACGCCGCAGGCCGACGACTTGCGCGGGTGCCGCTGCCAGTACGGTCTTCCGGCGGGCGCCAGCGCGGGATACGCGTGCGCGCTTCCGCCGAAGATCGACTTCGGCAGCGCAGCGGTGGGACAGGTCTCCGGGCGGCAGGCCGTGACGCTCACGAACAGCGGCAATGCGCCGCTGTCGATCCAGACGTCTGCCGTGGCCGATCCGCAATTCCGCCACGCGGCGGGATGCACGCCGGGCACCGTCGTGATGCCGGGTCAGAGCTGCACGATCGAGGTGGAAGTGACACCCAACGCAGCCGGACCGGTCACCTCGCAGCTAGCGCTCTATACGAGCGACGGCTACTACCAGTTCGCCCTCGACTCGAACGGCGTCACGCAGACGGCGCCGCCCCCGGGCGCGCGCACGCTGGACGTGGTGGAGTATTACAACGCAGCCCTCGATCACTACTTCCTCACGTGGATCGCCGCCGAGATGGCCAACCTCGACGCGGGCACCACGCCCACGCGATGGACGCGCACGGGCCGCACCTTCCGTGCGTTCGCCGATCCGCAGGCGCAGACGAGCCAGGTGTGCCGCTTCTACATCCCGCCCGCGCTCGGCAACTCGCACTTCTTCGGGCGCAGCGCGGCCGAGTGCTCGGCATCGCAGCATGCGCAGCCGGGCCTCGTGCTCGAGGACCCGGACTACATGCACGTCCTGCTTCCGGTCGCAGGAACCTGTGTTGCGGGCACGCAACCCGTTTACCGGCTCTTCAACAACCGTGCCGATGCCAATCATCGCTACACGGTCGACCGCGCGGTGCGCGACCAGATGATCGCGCAAGGATGGGTCGCGGAAGGGGACGGGCCGGACGCGGTGGCGATGTGCGCACCGACGTAGCGGTGGTTACCAGATATGCCGCTGCAGCTTTGCGCGGTGCAGGATCGTCGTCGATATCTCCTCGATCGACTTCGAAGTGGTGTCGAGCATCTCGATCTTCTCGCGCACCATGAGGGCTTCCGCTTCGCGGATCTCGTAGCGGCAGTTGTCGAGCGAGGCGTACTTGCTGCCCGGCCGGCGCTCCTCGCGGATCTCGCGCAGGCGTTCCGGCTGGATCGTGAGCCCGAACAGCTTGCCGCGGTGCTGCGAGATGGATGCCGGGAGCTTGCGGTCGGTGAAGTCGTCCGGCGTGAGCGGGAAATTTGCTGCGCGGATGCCGAACTGGAGTGCGAGGTACAACGACGTGGGCGTCTTGCCGCAGCGCGACACCCCTACCAGGACTACTTGCGCCTTGTCGAGATCGCGCGTGGTCGCGCCGTCGTCGTGGGTCTGCGTGAAGTTGATCGCCTCCATGCGCGCAAAGTACTCGTGGCTGTTGGCGATGCCGTGCGAGCGTCCTGCGGCGTGCGAGCTCTTGGCGCCGAGCTCGGACTCCATCGGCTGGATGAACGCCTGGAAGAGGTCGAGCGTAAGTCCGTTCGTTTCGCGCCGGATGACCTCGCTCGCGGACTCGTCGACCACCGAGCTGATGACGAGCGGCCGGCGGCCTTCGCGCTCCGCCGTCTCGTTCACCGTGCGGATCGCCTCCTGCACGCGCTCGGGCGAGTCGACGAAGGGGATGGTGATGCGCGTGAAGTCGAACTCCTCGAACTGCGTGAGAAGGCTGTTGCCGAGCATCTCGGCGGTGATGCCGGTGCGGTCGGAGAGGAAGAACACCGTGCGCTTGCCGCGATGGGGCATGTCACCACCTCGACCAGACAGGCTCGACGCCGAACGGGATCGGCGGAAGTGCGCCGAGATCCAGCGGGCTCTCGCCGGGATCGTGAAAATCGGACCCGGTCGACCCGAGGAGCCCGAACACGCGCGCGCAGCGCGCGCAGTCCTCGGCCTCCGCGATCGATTGGGAAGGACTGAAGACTTCGACCCCGTCGCCCCCGAGATCCTTGAATTCGCCCAACAGGCGGCGCAGGCCCGTGGCAGTGAGGCGGTAACGCGCCGGATGCGCGACGATGGCCTGACCACCGGCCGCGTGAATCCAGTAGACCGCGTCGGCCAGGGTCGCCCACGCGTGAGGCACGTACCCGGGCCGGCCTTCCTTGAGGAAGCGCTTGAATGCGTCCTGCATGCTGCGCGCATGGCCGCTTTGGACCAGGTGGCGCGCGAAGTGCGTGCGGGAGACGAGGCGATCGCTCGTGGCGTGGCGCAGGGCGCCCTCGTAGGCACCTTGCACGCCGGCCTTCGCGAGCGCCGCGCCGATGCGGATCGCGCGCGCGTCGCGGCCCTCGCGTATCGTCTGCAAGCCTTGGGCGAGTGCGGGCGATGCGGGATCGATACGAAGCCCCACGATGTGCACGGTGCGCGACCCCCACGTCACGGAGACTTCTACCCCCGGTACCACGCGGACGCACGTACCCTCGGCCGCGTGCTCGGCCTCGGCTATTCCGCCGATATCGTCGTGGTCCGTCAGCGCGAGAACATCGAGGCCACGCGATGCCGCGCGGGCGACGAGTTCACCGGGGGTGAGGGTGCCGTCCGAAACCGTCGAATGCGCGTGGAGATCGAACGGAGACATGTCCTGCGCATTCTAGCAACCGCGTGCCGCGGTACCTCGAATCGTTGCACCGGTTCGCGCCGCTCGTCCGGCGCGCTTGCACTTCCCTTGAATTCAGTCAAAAATATGCCAATGGTATAGAGCGCGGCGGCCACGGGAGGCCGCTGCCACCACGGTAAACCCAGAAGGCAAGACGCCCAGTGAAAATTCTCGACCGCGTTCTCAATCCCCGCGAAATCCGGCGGCGCCTCGGCATGAACCAGGAGCAATTCTGGACGCAGATCGGCGTCACTCAAAGCGGGGGGTCGCGTTACGAGAGCGGGCGCGACATGCCCCGTCCAGTCAAGGAGTTACTGCGCCTTGTTCATGTGGAACAGCTCGACCTGTCGCAGGTCAAGCGAGTCGACTTCGAGATCATCAGCTACCTCAAGGAATCGCATCCGGACCTGTACCGAACGCTGCGGCGGGCGGTCAAGTCGCGCCACCGCCACGGACCGGACGGCGGTGTGAGCCTATCCCAGGACGGCGACACCGGTTCCTTCGACGACGACATCTCGACCCTGCAAAAGGAAGAGCCGCCGCATCCCTGAAGAGGCGGCGCGCGCTCCATCCCGACGGCCGCCTCGCGCGGCCGTCGGCGTTCTGGTTGCGGCGCTGCACGAAGACCCTGCGGCGGCAGGCTAAAATGAGCGTTCGGCAGTGCTGCGATTCCGCGGCGCACCAAAGACGAAGAAACCGCGCATGTCCTCCTCTCGGCTCGTCGTTCCCTTCGAACAGCTGCGCATGACCGATGTCGAGGAGGTGGGCGGGAAAAACGCCTCCCTCGGCGAGATGATCAGCCAGCTCGCCGCCGCCGGCATCAAGGTGCCCGGCGGATTTGCGACCACCGCCGCGGCGTTTCGCGCATTCCTCGCGCACAACGACCTCACGCGGCGCGTGGCCGACCGGCTCGTGGGCCTCGACATCGAGGACGTCCGGGCGCTCGCCAGCGCGGGGCGCGAGATTCGCGGCTGGATCGTAGAAGCGCCGCTGCAGCCCGAGCTCCAGGAGGCCATCCGCGAAGCGTACGGCCGGCTCGCGGCCCACTCGCCGGCGACGTCGTTCGCTGTCCGGTCGTCCGCCACCGCGGAAGACCTGCCCGATGCTTCCTTTGCAGGACAACAGGAAACATTCCTTAATATCAGTGGTATAGATAATATTATTCATGCAATACGCGAGGTATTCGCGTCCCTCTACAACGACCGCGCCATTGCCTACCGGGTCCATCAGGGCTTTGCGCACGCCGAGGTTGCGCTCTCCGCCGGCATCCAGCGCATGGTGCGCAGCGACCTGGGCTCTGCCGGCGTCATGTTCACGCTCGACACCGAGTCGGGCTTCGACAAGGTGGTCTTCATCACCTCGGCCTACGGCCTGGGCGAGCTCGTCGTGCAAGGCGCCATCAACCCCGACGAGTTCTACGTCGACAAGCGCAACATCGCCGCCGGGCGCCCGGCCATCCTGCGCAAGACCGTTGGCGGCAAGGCGCAGAGGATGGTGTTCACGGAGACCCGCTCGTCGGGCAAGTCCACCGCGAATCTCGAAGTGCCCGAGGCCGACCGCATCCGCTTCTCGATCACCGACGCCGAGGCCGAAGCGCTCGCACGCGCGGCCGTGGCGATCGAGCGTCACTACGGCCGTCCGATGGACATCGAGTGGGGCAAGGACGGCCAGGACGGGGGCTTGTACATCCTGCAGGCGCGCCCCGAGACCGTGAAATCGCGCGAGGACGGCAAGGATGGCCTGCGCCGCTATCGCATGTCGGGCAAGGCGCCGGTCGTGGCCTCGGGCCGCGCCATCGGACAGAAGATCGGGCAGGGCAAGGTGCGCCTCGTGCGCTCGGCGGCCGAGATGGAGAGTGTCAAGGCGGGCGACGTGCTGGTCACCGAGATGACCGACCCCGATTGGGAACCCGTGATGAAGCGCGCCGCCGCCATCGTCACCAACCGCGGCGGACGCACGTGTCACGCGGCAATCATCGCGCGCGAGCTCGGCATTCCGGCGGTGGTGGGCTGCGGCGATGCGACGACCAGGGTGAAGGATGGCGACGAGGTCACGGTGTCGTGCGCCGAGGGTGATACCGGTCACGTGTACCAGGGCCTCGTGCCCTTCGAGATCGTGGAGGTGGCGCTCGACCGAATGCCGCCGTCGCCCACCAAGATCATGATGAACGTCGGCAATCCGGAGCTCGCATTCGAGTTCCAGCGCCTGCCCAACGAAGGCGTGGGTCTTGCGCGCCTCGAGTTCATCATCAATCGCAACGTCGGCATCCACCCGATGGCCCTGCTCGAGCCGGATCGCCTGCCCATCGAGATCGCGCGCGAGGTGGCTTCGCGAGTCGCGGGCTATGCAAGTCCCCGCGAGTTCTACATCCGGAAGATCGTGGAAGGGGTGGCCACCATCGCCGCCGCGTTCTTCCCCAAGAAGGTCATCGTGCGGCTCTCCGACTTCAAGTCGAACGAGTACAGCAACCTCCTGGGCGGCGACCGTTACGAGCCGCACGAGGAGAACCCGATGCTCGGGTTCCGCGGCGCGTCGCGCTACATCGCGCCCGAGTTCTATGAGTGCTTCGCGATGGAGTGCGAGGCGATGAAGCGCGTGCGCGACACGATGGGCTTCACCAACGTCGAGCTCATGATCCCGTTCGTGCGCACGCTCAAGGAAGCGGACCAGGTGCTGGGCCTGCTCGCGAAGAACGGGCTTCAGCGAGGGCAGAACGGCTTGCGCGTCGTGATGATGTGCGAGCTGCCTTCCAATGCGATCCTCGCCGACCGGTTCCTGGAGTACTTCGACGGATTCTCGATCGGCTCCAACGACATGACGCAGCTCACGCTCGGCGTGGACCGCGACTCGGGCGGACCGATCGCCGCTACCTTCGATGAGCGCGACGACGCGGTGAAGGCCATGCTCTCGCTCGCCATCAAGGCGTGCCAGAAGGCCGGCAAGTACGTGGGCATCTGCGGGCAGGGGCCGTCGGACCATCCCGACCTCGCGCAGTGGCTGGTCGAGCAGGGTATCGAGAGCATGTCGCTCAATCCCGATACCGTCGTCGAGACCTGGCTCGCGCTGGCGAAGGCCAAGACGGCGTAGCCCCGTGCTCTTTCCCGTCGAGCGGCTCGCACCGCTCGCGTTCCGGCGCAGGCTCGGGCTCGCCTTTGGCGTCACCGGCGTGCCGGTCCTGCTGGCCGGGCTCGCGATTCCGCTGGGGGCGAAGTTCGGGTTGAACCTGCGCTTCCTGCAGATCCTGCTGCCGGTGATCGCGGTGGTGGCGTATCGCTTCTACGTGCACCGCTACGAGCACCGGACGCTCGCGGAGTTCTCCTCCACGGGCGCGATCCGCGAATTCCTTGGGGGTTGTCTCCTCGGGGCCGGACTCTTCACCGCGGTTGTCGCAGTGCTCGCGGTCCTGGGGGCCTTCGACATTGCCGGTGTCGGATCGCTGGGCGGCCTTGCGATTGCGCTGTCTTCCGCGGTGGCGACCGGCTTCGTTGAAGAGATCTTCTTCCGGGGCATCGTCTATCGCCTGACCGAAGCCGCGTATGGCTCCACCATCGCGATCGTCGTGTCGGCCGCTCTCTTCGGCTTCGCCCACGCGTTCTCGCCCAACGCTTCCGTGATCGCGACGGTCGCCATCGCGATCGAGGCGGGCATTCTGCTCGCGCTGGCGTACGTGGTCACGCGCCGCCTGTGGCTGGCGATCGGCTTCCATGCGGCGTGGAACTTCACGCAGGGCGGCATCTTCGGCCTTGCCGTCTCGGGGCATCGCTCGAACGGTCTCTTCCTCGGGCAGACTTCCGGTCCCGAGTGGCTCACGGGCGGCGCATTCGGACCCGAGGCTTCGGTGATCGCCATCGCCGTCTGCCTGCCCGCCGCGTGGGCGCTCTACGTGCGGGCTCGCAATCGGTCGCTGCTCGTGAGCAGGAAGGAAGGCTAGCGAACGTCCTGGCGGCTGATCGTATCGGCCGCATGGCCGATGGCGTTCGGGCTTGCCCTGCGATGGAATGCGCCGATGCGCACTCCACCGATCCTCTACGTCTCGCTCGGACCGTCGCGCCTCGCGGGCGCTTCCATCGGCATCGCGACACTCGCGACGTTGACCATCGTGCTCCTGCTGCCGCTCGTGCCATGGCAGCATGCCGCCTTCTGCGCGGTGGTGCTTGCGTGGTCGTGGGTCGCGTTCGAGCGCATCGCCGCGCGGCGCACGCCCGATGCCGTGATCGAGGTGCGCGTCGCGCACGACCTGCTCATCGTCGTCATGCGAAGGGATGGTCGGCTCGTTGCCGGCCGGGTGAGACCGTCGACGTGCGTCTCGGCCGCGCTCACGAGCATCGTGTGGCGACGCAACGGCGCGCATCTGTCGCGTACGATCCTCGTGCTGCCCGACATGTTGCCCGCGGAGGACTTCCGCAGGCTCCGCGTGATGCTGCGCTATGCGCGCAGCGGCTTGGCGCAGGATTCGCCCGCAAGCCAGGCCTGAGCGTCGACGAGCAGGCCGCTTTCGGCCTTGGTCTGGCCCGCGACGAGATGGAGATACAGCGGGACGAGCGCCTCGGGCAGGGGCAGGGCGGCGCGATCCTCGCCCGGGTGGGTTCGATTGCGCAGCGGCGAGCGGATGGGGCCGGGCACCAGTGCGTTGATGCGCAGGTTGGGACGGTTCTCCCACTCGTCGGCGAGCTCGCGTGCAAGTGTGGCCACGCCGGCCTTGGTGACGGCGTAGCCGCCCCAGTAGGCGCGCGGCTGCTCGCCGCGGTTGTCGAGGGTGAAGATCACGCTCGCATCGTCCGAGACGGAGAGGAGAGGCATCAGCGCACGCGTGAGACCCATGGGCGCCGCAACGTTCACGCGTAAGAGCGAGAGCCAGCTGTCGAACGACTGATGCTCGATGGGGCCGAGCGTGCCCAGGAGCGCCGCGGTGTGCACGAGCGCGTCGAGCCGGCCCACCTGCGCTTGCAGCGCACTCGCCACGTTGCCGAAATCGTCGGCGGTGGCTTTGGCGAGATCGAGCGGCAGGATCACGGGCTCGGCGTGGCCCGCATCGACGATCTCGTCGTACAAGGCCTCGAGCTTGCGCACCACGCGCGCGTGCAGGATCACCGTCGCGCCCTGCGCCGCGCAGGCGCGCGCGACAACTGCCCCCACGCCGCCGGTTGCACCGGTGACGAAGACGACGCGGCCGCGAAGCGGCGCTGTTAGCGGAGGATTGGCGATGGTGGTCATGGTGGCGAAGGCGTTGCGCGGGCCGCGCGATGATAGCGGAAGCGGGGATGGCCCGACGCCGATGTTTATTGAAACTTGGCCGCTTCGCAGGCTTCCGCTATAATTTCGAATTCGCCGTGGGGGTATAGCTCAGCTGGGAGAGCGCTTGCATGGCATGCAAGAGGTCAGCGGTTCGATCCCGCTTACCTCCACCACACGATCTAGTCCTAAGGTCCCCATCGTCTAGAGGCCCAGGACATCACCCTTTCACGGTGAGTACGGGGGTTCGAATCCCCCTGGGGACGCCAATAAAATCAAGCGGTTAGGGGTCGCGTTAACGCGCTTGTCTAGAAGTTGTCTAGATCCCCTCACGAACCGATGGGCGACGAACGCTTGTAAACAGGCGCGCTGCCCCCTCCATTTGCGCGAACGGCCCGCCTCGTGCGCAGTGCCTGACGTAGCGCCGCAGGAACAGCAGGACGAGGTAGCGCTCATCGCTGCTGAGCAGTGGCGAGCGCTCAACGTTGGCGCGTGCTTTGCCCTGCTGAACAGCGTTTAAGGGATTCGCTTCAACTCGAGTGGGATATGGCCGGAAGTAGTCCAGTCGGGATCGCCGCGAACCTCGGGCGGTCCGGTGATCTCCCATTCCGCATATCGCGCCGCTATCTCATTGCGCGTCGCCAAGTAACGAGCACTCACCCATTTGCCCGTAAGCAGGTCGCGGTATCGGAAGGCGAACAGCTCGCTCATGCGCGTTGACCTGTCATTGCTGACAGTATCAACCGTCGCCCCGATTATTGACAATGCGGTGATGGACCACGCCGAATTGTTCCGAGCGCTGTACCTCGACCACTTCAACGCGTGTCTTGCGGCTGATACAGAGTCGCCAAGTCCCGATGAATGGGTAGGGCTAGTGGAGGAAGCGATCCTTGCGGTTGCTATCCCGCGCGACCCGGGGGTTGCTTGTTCCTATGCGGGTGCGACGCCTGGCGCCCAAGCGAGTAGATTCCACTGACGACAAGCAGCATGGACAAGAACCCTAGTAGATAGGACGACTGTGCGGGCACAGGGGTGGCGGCCGGAGTTGGACTGTCCGGACCCAGGAATCGACTGATCGCAGTTGCATTGCCCCCAACCGGGATGCTGGAGATGATCATGGTATTGGTACTAGTGTCGAAGACCGCCAAATCTTTCGAGCGGAAATTCGATACGTAGAGGCGCGTCCCCTGGGCATTGATGGCGATGCCCTGCGGTGATCGTGATTCACCGGGATCAATCGTTGCGATAACGGTGTTTGTCGCGGTGTCGACCACCGTCACCGTGGAAGAGAAGCTGTTGGCAGTGTATGCGCGTGTCTCTGATGGATTTAGTGCGACCGCTTGGGGAACACAGCAATATTGCAGCGTGGCCATTACCGAACTTGTCGTAGTATCGATGACCTGCAGGAGGCTTGTGGCTGCCATCGCGGCATACAACTTGGTCCCGGCACCGTTGAGAGCCATGCCCCGAGGTCCAAATTGAGTCGGGATCGAACCCACTACGGAAATGGTCTGGGCATCCACGACGTAGATTGAGTCACTGAAGCTGTTCGATACATAAACTCTCGTGCCCGCCTTATTTATTGCGAAACCGAACGGCTCTGGCCCTACGGGAATGGTCGCAATCACGCTGTTGGATGTTGCGTCCAGAACAGATACGGTGTTCGCCGAGTAATTTGCTACGTAGACCCTCGTTCCGGCGTCGTTTACAGCGATTCCTACGGGGCCATTGCCTACCGGCACGGTAGCTACCACCGCCTGTGAGGACGTGTCCACGACCGAAACATCGTTTGACGCAAAGTTGGAGACATATACTCGCGTGCCCTGAATATTGGCCGCGACACCCGACGGCCGCGCGCCCACAGTCACGCTGGCAGTGACTGAGTTACTCGCAAGATCGACAACCACTAGCCGATCGGGCGCGTTGGTCGTGACGTAGGCGAACGGCGCCCCCCATGCAAAGCAAGGACATGCCGCGCAAACCAGGAATTTCAGTGCGGCGAAAAGAATGTTCCGAGTCGTGCGTCGTGATTCGCTAGACGACAATCGAGTCAGATCGGCCATGTCTTGACCTTAGGGTTTCGGGCGAGGGGAGGAGATGGCATGGCTTGTGCGAAACATGCAGATCATCGCATAGGGTTGGACTGCACACTCCTCCCGGTGAGGATGACACATGACGCGAGCTTAGGCTACCGCGAAACGCAAGGTGGTCACAATGTCCGATTTGATATTGGCCTACAGGGCAGCGTCAGCACCGAAGCAAACAATCATTAGCGTCCCGGGGCCAGCATGCTTTCGTGCGCGGGCCTTTAGCGCATCCAGCGTCTCGCCTTCCTCCCGGGCCATGACAAATGAATCGGGGCGTCCACGCGCGCCGAATCGGCACCCAGTAACGCGGCGCTGATCGTCCGTTTCCTCAATCGTGACGACGATCCTTGGCGTGTTGGCGCCGGTCTTCGTCTCGATGTCTGCCACCCGGCGCCTTAGGCTATTCATGGTCATGGGCTCGCAGCCAGTTCACTATGACCACTCGAACGCCCGGCCCCGGATCACCATGCCTTTTCATCGCGTCTTCCGCGGACTCGTGGCCATGCTGCCAAACGAAGACGGTTTGGGAAGGCGCCAAAGATTGCTCGACGCGGACGAGCCGGTTTTCTAGGTTCATTGTGATTCCTTCAAGTGTTGGAGAATGTCTAGCAGTCGCGCCGGGCGGCGATTGCACCCGGCAAACTCGACGCCCGTCGATGCCGCACTCGTTCGGAGGATGGCGCATTTCGCGCAGCCGCTTTCGCAGTCCGTCGCGAGCGCTGACGCGATGCGGGAGAGCTATTGGTGAGGCTGTGCATTTGGTCTCCGTCGCTACCCATTGCGCTTTGCTGTCGCTTCTAGAGCGGCGATGCGCTGCTCCAGTTCGGTCGCCTCGATAACTCGCAACTGACTTGCGAACGCCGCCAGGACGGCCGCTGCTTGATCTGGCGATATATCCCCGGCGCCCATTGCCCGCACGACGTTCCGCGCGTTATCCGCAAGTGATCCATCGAGGTCCGGCATGGATACCGGTTCGTCCCGGGCCTTGATAGGAGGCGCGCGCCTTTCGAGACACAGCCGCATCGTGGTCATGTCACCTTCCTTCGCCTTCGCCACGACGATCCCGAACAACTCGGGCGCGTGCGGCTCCAGCATCTCGCGCAGTGCCGTTCGCTTGTCGGGAACGCCTTTGGGGCGCCCGGGGTTGCCGGGCTGAAATCGTGTGTCTGCCATCCGCTTTCCTTCCGTTCAGATCGGGACTACTCAAACCAGCCCAGCCGCCTGCGCAGAGCGGCGATTGCGTCCATCTGTGATCCGGCCGCCATTTGGCTTGCGGTCACCTCTGCGGCGCTTCCGCCAAGCGAGCGGCGAAGGCGACTGGGAACGTCGATTGCCCGATTCCCGACGTATGGAGCCAGCCCGTCGGTCAGGCGCTTCGGTCACGCGTGGAGCGCCGAAGCACAGCCAGACTTTGAACAGTGCCACCCTGTTCCCGCCCGCGCCTCTAGTTGTGCCACCCGGCGCCGCATCCATGGACTCCCGCTTTATGCGCCGACATGTGAGGCGCGGGGGATTGAGCCCTCTCATACTCACAGCAAGTATCGAACTCGGTTTTGTATGCCCACTTTCCGGGCACCCGATTGATGCTGTGCGCCAAATGCTCTGGGGAGAATGACGAGCATGAGCAGGTGTTGTAGCATCGCGCGGCGCGATGTCGCCGCGGCCAAGTGTAGGCCGCAACGTAACGGTGCAGTGATGCGAGGGCTCATTCGATGGCACTTAGGGTTCTTCCACCTGAGGTTGTGTCACTCATTCATCATGTCGAACTCAATCGTTCGGGGTGGTGGAAGAAGGCGGTCGGTCAAATCATATCCG
>CAZIZD010000083.1:0-13692 GCA_964543615.1 uncultured Alcaligenaceae bacterium
GCTGGTTGGCCAGGTCGACCAGGAGGGCCGACTCGTCGGCCGTCATCTCCACCGACGGGCTCATGATGGCCGCCGCCTTGCCGGCGGGACTGGACGAGGACCGCGTCGGCGCGATGAGCGCGGCGATCCTCTCGCTCGGCGACAGGACGTCGCGCGAGCTCGCGCGCGGCGATCTCGAGCAGGTGCTCATCAAGGGCGGCAAGGGCTACGTCCTCCTCACCCACGCGGGACAGGACGCCGTCCTCACGACGCTCGCCAAGCCGAACGCGAAGCTCGGCCTCATCTTCCTCGACGTGAAGCGGGCGGCCGAGGCCGTCTCCAACGTGATATGAGCACGCCAACCCTCGAGCGCAGGCGCCTGTCCGACATGTCCGCGGCCGACGTGCCCGGGCCCGCGCAGAGCGCACGCCTCACCTACAGCGACGGCACGGCGCGCACCGTGCTTTGGATCGACGAGGAAGTGCCCTTTCCGGAAGGCCGGCTCATCGTGTCGTCGACCGATCTTGCCGGCGTGATCACGGCGGCGAATCAGTCGTTCGTCGCGATGTCGGGCTACGCGAAGGAGGAGCTGATCGGCGCGCCGCATCACATCCTGCGCCACCCGGACATGCCGGCGGTGGCGTTCAAGGATCTCTGGGACACGATCTCCGCCGGCAAGAAGTGGAGCGGCTACGTGAAGAACCTGCGCAAGGACGGCCGCTACTACTGGGTCTTCGCGACCGTGATCCCCAACGTCCGCAACGGAAAGATCGTGGCGTACACGTCCGTGCGGCGCAAGCCGTCGCGCACCAAGGTCGACGAGTGCGCGAAGCTCTACCCGACACTCAAATGAGCGAGGCCGCTTCGTGAGCACGACCTACCAATTCACGGTGAGCCCCGACTTCGCGCCCGATCGCATCTCGGGGTGGTTCATCTTCAACACCTGGCTGCAGCGCACGCTCGGCGAGCACATCCATCTCGAGCTCTACAACGACTTCGAGGCGCAGCGGCGCGACATCGCCGTCGGGAAGATCGACCTCGTCTACGCGAACCCGTCGGACGCCGCGCTGCTGGTGCGCGAGAAGGGATTCGCGGGAGTCGCGCGTCCCGTCGGTCTCGCGGACGAGGCGGTGCTGGTCGTCGCCGCCGAAAGCCCGGTGCAGCGTGTCGAGGACTTGCGCCCGGGCACGCGCGTGGCGACAACCGATCATCCCGACGTGCGGCTCATGGGCATGATCATGCTGGAGCCGGCCGACCTCGACCGCACCAAGGTGACCGACGTGCACTGCGACAGCTACGTGATCGTGGCGCGCACACTGGTCACGGGCAAGGCCGACGTGGGCATTTATCTCAAGCAGGCCTTCGACGATCTGACGCCCACGGTGCGCAGGACGCTGCGTCCGCTCGTCACGAGCGCCATCCAGCTCGTCCGCCATGGCCTCATGGCGGGTCCGCGCATGGCGCATCGCCGGGACGACCTGCTGCGCGTGCTGCTCGACATGCACGGGACGCCGCAGGGACGCGATGCGCTCGCCAACCTTGGCTTCGAGCGCTGGGAAGAGTTCGCGGGCGAAGAGGTCGAGTTCATGATCGACCTCATGGACACGCTCGCGGCGTGATGGCGATGGACGGCCGCGCGCCCTCCTTTCCGTCAGAGCACTGCGCTGGGGAGCCCGCGTTCGCGCTCGATCGCGCGCATGCCCTGGTCGCGGACCCGGGCATCGACGGCGAGCGCGTGCGCCGCCACCTCGAGCACGCGATCCTGCGCGATCCCGGCGATCTTCGCGCCCACGTGCAACGCATCGGACTCGCCCTCGACGGCGGCGACGGAAGCTACGCGGGCGAGGCGCTCGTCGATCTCGAGCTCGCGCTCGGGACGCGCGGACGCGCGCTGCGCGAACGGATGCGCGCGCTGGCGCAGCGCGCGCCGCATGCAAGGCCCGGCGTGATGCGCGCGGTCTGCGGTTCGATCCTGCGGCGAGGGCTCACGGGCAAGCTCGACCTCGTCGCACGCAAGGCGCCAGCGCGCGGTGCGCGCGATCCTCTGGACGACGCGCGCGAGCTGGTCCTGCATGGCGACCTCGAAGGCGCGCTCGACTTGCTGGAGGCGGCGCAGCTCGCCGATGCGTCCCGCACGGACCTCGCGCGCGAGTACGCAACGCTGTGCGCCCACGCCTCGCTTGCCCCGCGGCGCGACGCGTTCCTCCTGCGGCACGCGGCACCGGCCGCGTCGACCGCCGCCTGACATGCGCGCACCTTCCAGCCTCGCGCGCACGCGTATCGTGGTCGTCGGCATGAACGACCGCGCCTTCGCGACACTCGCGAGGCTGTTCATGGGCCCGCACTGGCAGGACTGCGAGCTCGTGGGATCGGGCGAGCCCGACATGGCCATCGTGGACCTCGACACGCCGCAGCCGGAAGTAACGTGGACATCGTTCCGCAGCCGGTACCCGGCGATACCCACGCTCGTGATGTCGCTGCGCCCGCAGAGCCGCGAAGGCGCGCGCGCCATCTTCAAGCCCGTGAACGAGGAAGCCCTGCGCAAGGCCATCACGGAGCTCAAGCGCGACGTCGTCACGGGAAGCCTGCAGCGCCGCCGTCTGCAGGACGCGGCGGAGCCTGCCGCAGCGCCTTCGCCCGAGACGCGATCGCGCAAGGGGTCGCGCTTGCCCGCGACCTTCGAGCCGATCGCGCAACGCGCCGCCGACGATGCGCCGGCGCGATCGACCGGAACGGCGGCCGCCGCACTCGATCCGGAATTCGACGAGCGTCACTGCGGCACCGGCGCCGACGTGGACTTGCGGTCGCAGCACGCCCTCGAGAACGTGATCTACGATCCCGCCCGATTCTTCCAAGGCATGCTCGAGCGCGCGATCGCGCACGTTGGCAAGACCGGCCAGCCCCTTGCGATCGACGGACTTCCGGCCCCCTTCGTCATCGTGCCCGGCGCACGTCCGCGCGTCGATACGCATCTGCGCGACGCCGTGCTGCGCTCGGTCTGCATCCTGCCTCTTCGACGCGGCTCGCTGCGCATCCGCCCCGCAGTGCGCGCCGCACAGCCATCGGATGCATCGCTGCCTGCCGCGGAGTCGGTTTTGTGGCAGGTCGCGTTGTGGACGGCACGCGGACGGCTGCGGCGCGGCGTTTCGCCGGTCGTCGCCACGTGGCTCCATCACTGGCCGAACTTCACGCGGCTCGTGGAGACTCCGCACGCGATGCGGATCGCCGCCCTCCTCACGGCGGGGCCCAGGACACCCGAGGAAATCTGCCGCGACCTTCGTGTCGCGCAACGGCACGTGTTCAGCCTTCTGAGCGCCGCCGCGGCCACCGGCAACCTGAAGGCGGCGGGCGCCGCCATCGTACAGCCAGCCGCGGAGAGCACGGGCGCGGCCACTCCCTCGCGCGGCGTGCTCGCGCGCATCCTCGGACGCCTCGCGGCGCACCTCGCGTCATGAACGCGCGCGACTCGCAATACAAGATCGTCTTCGCGGGTCCGGTCGGCGCGGGCAAGACGACCGCCATCGCTTCGCTTTCCGATCTTCCTCCGGTGACAACGGACGAAGCCGCGTCCGACATGGCGCAGAACCGCAAGCGCAAGACGACGGTCGCGATGGACTACGGCGTGCTCAACATCGACGGCGGGCAGAAGATCCACCTCTATGGCACGCCCGGCCAGGAGCGCTTCGACTTCATGTGGGAGATCCTGAGCGAAGGCGCCATCGGCCTCGTGCTGCTGGTCGACGCCGCACGTGCCGATCCGGACCGGGACATGCTCTTCTTCCTCGACGCCTTCCGCGACTTCATAGGCAGGACCCGTGTCTCCATCGGGATCACGCGCACCGACCTTGCCTCCGACTATTCGCTCGCCCGGACGCACGAGGCGCTGAAGCGCACGGGCATCAATCCGCCGGTATTCGAGGTGGACGCGCGCAGCCGCGAGGACGTGGCCACGCTCGTGAAGGCGCTCCTGTATTCCATCGACCCGGGGCTCGAACTCGATGTACCAGCATGAGCTCAACGCCGGCGGACACATCTCCGCCACGCCCGCGGGCGCGTACTACGCGACGCGCAGCGACGAGACAGAGTCCGCGCGCGCGTTTCTCCTGCGCCTCCTTGCGCGGGAGCCCACCCCCGCGCTGTCGCCGGAGGTCGTGCGCGAACTGTCGGCCTCCTCCGACGAGTCTCGCTCGCTCGAGGTGCTGTATCGCATGCAGTCGCTCGCGCTGGTCCAGCGCGACGGCGCCGCCAAGCACCCGCCGGCAGGTTCGCTCGAGTCGCTGCTGCCTTCGCTGCTCGCGAAGCTGTCGGACAGCGGCAAGACGCTGCTCGCCGATCACCAGGGCTTCTACATCGCCACGGCGGGCTATCCGCACGAGACCGCCGAGGAGCTCTCGGCACTGTCCGCTGACGTGGCGACGATGCACGCGCGGCACGCGCGGCTGCTCCACGGCAACCTCAACCTCGCCGGCGCAAACTGGGGACTGATCGATGCGGCCGGCAACGCCCAGATCGGCATCTGGAACCTCTACTGCGGGCGAAGCCGCTTCGCGCTCGTGCTCTCGGGGAACCCGCGATTCAACCATCAGGCGTTCGTCGATCTCGTGTGGCTGCTCGTGATGCGCTACGGCGCACAGGCGTAGCCGCGAGCAGGGTCGGCGCCTGCGTCAGGCCGGCACGGCCAGGAATCGCTTGCGATAGTGCGCCGGCGAGACGCTCGTCACGCGCTTGAAGGCCGCGCGAAAGGTCTCGGTCGAATCGTAGCCGCAGCGCTGCGCGATCTCGTCGAGCGCCATGTCGCCGGATTCGAGGAGCGTCCTCGCTCGCGCGACCCGCTCGTTCTGCAGCCATGCGTTGGGCGCCACGCCCACCTGCCGCGTGAAGCGGCGGAAGAACGTGCGCGGGCTCATCGAGGCGCGCGCGGCGAGCTCGGGTACCGCGATCGACCGTTCGAGCCTTTGCCGTGCCCAGTCCATCGCGGAACCGATGCCGCGTTCGGGCGTCGACGGGACCGGCGCCTCCACGTACTGCGCCTGCCCACCTTCGCGATGCGGCGCCGCCACCATCCGGCGCGCGACCATGTTGGCGATCCCCGCGCCGAAGTCCTTGCGCACGACGTGCAGGCACGCATCCACGCCTGCCATGCATCCCGCCGACGTGACGATGTCGCCCTCGTCCACGTACAGCACGTCGGCGGCGTAGGTGGCCCGCGGAAACATGCGGCGAAAGAGGTCGGCATACAGCCAGTGCGTCGTGGCGCGGCGGCCGTCGAGCAGACCCGCCTGGCCCAGCACGAAGGATCCCGAGCAGATCGAGACGATGCGCGCCCCGCGACGGGCCGCGGCGCGCAGCGCATCGAGAAGCGTCGCGGGAACGTGCTGGACGTCCTCGCGCCAGCCGGGGATCACGATGGTGCGCGCTTCCTGGATGCGCGTGAACGGCGCGGTGGTCGCGGCGCGCAATCCCGCGAGGCCACGCAACGCGCCCCGGTCGGGCGACACGACGATCGTTTCGTACCAGGGCACCCCCAGCATCGGCCTTACGAGGGCAAATACCTCGAGGGCGATCGCGTACTCCATGTGGCGCAGGCCGTCGTAGGCGACGATGGCCGTCACGCCGGGGGCGCGGGAGCGCGGGTTGCGCGGTGGCCGTTTCGTCATGTGGCCAATTATTACCGAACAATGTCATTCCGGCCACTACCATCGTGGCGTTGCCGCGGCTAGACTTCCTGCGATGATGATCGCGCGCTCGCTCGCCTGCTCGTTGGTTGCCCTGCTCGTCGCGGCGCCCGTTGCCGCGGCCCCGGCGAACGACGCCGGCACCCGGAAGCAATTCGCGCAGCTGCTCGCCCAGGCCGACGAGGACGATCTTCGCCTCGTTCCCCAGAACGCGCTGCTGCGCGGCGACCTGCGGCGCGCGGGCGACTTCGGCGACCTCATCTCCGATGCGTGGCTCGCGCGCGCAGAGGCCCAGCTCGAGCGCCAGCTCGCGGCGCTGTCGCGCATCGACCGCGCGCAGCTCGATGCCGGCGAGCGCATCGCCTACGACACGTTCCGGTACAACGCCGGGTTCGCACTCGGCCAGCATCGGGACGGCACCGTGCGCATCGGGCTTCAAATGCCGCTCGACCACCTCTCCGGACAGCACCTCGTCTTCCAGCAGCTCTCGTCGGGCGAAGGCGCTGCCCCCTACAAGACCGCAGCCGACTACCGTGCAGGACTTGCGCGCTTCGACGGCTTCGTCGTGTACCTCGACCGTGCCATCGGCCGCATGAAGCAGGGCATGCGCAACGGCCACGTGCAGCCGCGCATCGTCACCGAGAAGGTGATCGCCCAGCTCGACATCGAGCTCGCGAACAGGCCCGAGGACAGTCCCTTCTACGCGCCGATACGGAACCTGCCGCCTTCGATGTCCGCGGACGACAAGGCGCGCTTTGCGCGCGAGTATCGCCAGGCAATCGTCGCGAAGGTGCATCCGGCGTTGAAGCGCGTGCGCACCTACATGGCGGGCGACTACCTCGCGGCGGGGCGCGTCGCGCGGCCCGGTCTTGCCGGCATGCCCGGCGGCGCTGCCTACTACCGGTCGCTGCTCGAGCTGCAGACCACGACGAAGCTCACGCCAGCGGAGATCCATGACATGGGGCTCGCGGAAGTGGCCCGCATCCGACGGGAGATGGAGGACGTTCGCAAGCGCGTGGGATTTGCCGGCGACGACCAGGCCTTCGCGCGCTACCTGCAGAGCGACCCGCGCTTCAAGGTTGCGTCTCCCGAGGCGCTGCTCGAGGGCTATCGCAAGATCCAGGCGCGCGTGAACGACGCGTTGCCCCGCTACTTCGAGACCCTGCCGCGGTCCCCTCTCGAAGTCAGGGCCGTGCCACGCGAGCAGGAGTCGTCGGCAAGCGCCTATTACGTCGTCGGCACGCCGGACGGCGCAAGGCCCGGTGTGTTCTTCGTCAACACCTCCAACATTGCGACCCGCATCACGCCGCGCATGACCGCGCTGTACCTCCACGAAGGCATGCCGGGCCACCACTTGCAGGGATCCACCGCAATGGAGGCGGCGGCTTTGCCGGCGTTGCTGCGATTCGGCTGGAACGCGGGATACGGCGAAGGATGGGGCTTGTACGCGGAGTGGCTGGGTCGCGAGATGGGCCTGTACGACGACCCTTATCAGTACTTCGGACGGCTCGATCTCGAAATGCTCCGGGCTACGCGCATGGTGGTCGACACCGGGCTCCACGACAAGGGATGGAGCCGCGACGAGGCGATCGACTACATGCTCGCGAACACGACGATCGACCGCGAGACGATCGTCGCCGAAGTGGACCGCTACATTGCATGGCCCGGGCAGGCGCCCTCGTACAAGGTGGGCGAGATCACGATCCGCAAGTTGCGCGAGAAGTCGCAAGGCGCGCTCGGCCCGGCCTTCGACGTGCGCCGCTTTCATGGCGTGGTCCTCGACACGGGCGCGGTGCCGCTGCACGTGCTAAGCGGCAAGGTCGACGCCTGGATCGCAGACGAGAAGAAGCGCGCGACAGGCGCAGGGGGCAAGCCAGGATGAACGACGGACTCACCGCCCAGCCGGGCGACTTCGATTTCCTCGCGGGCGAGTGGCGCATCGCGCATCGCAGGCAGAAGGCGCCCGGTGATTGGGACACGTTCGACGGCGAGGCCACGTGCTGGACGATCCTCGGCGGCGCGGGCAGCGTCGAGGAGCTGCGCATTCCCGCGCGCGACTTCCACGGCATGGGCCTGCGTCTGTTCGAAAAGGGCAAGGGCGTGTGGATGGACTACTGGGTTAACGGCCGCGACTGCGTGCTCGCCACGCCCGGGATGCAAGGCGGCTTCCGCGACGGCGCCGGCATCTTCGAGGCCGACGATACCGATGGCGAGACGCCGATCAAGGTCCGCGGCGTGTGGGACCGCATCACGCCCACCACCTGCCGCTGGCACCAGGCCGTGTCGCGTGACGGCGGCGTCACGTGGGAGGAGAACTGGGTGATGGAGTGGCGGCGGGCGTAGGGGCCGCGCGACGGGACCCGTTGACCCAGGGGTACGCGAGGCGGGACACTTCCGGCGATGGCTGCCGGTCGCGTCATCCTCCTCAACGGCGCGTCGAGCGCCGGCAAGACAACACTCTGTCGCGCGCTCCAGGCGCGCATCGATGCGCCGTTCTGGCACTGGTCGATCGACCACTTTCGCGGGGGCGTACTGCCGTGGGAGCGCATCAAGTCCGGCGAGTTCGCGTGGTCCATGCTGCGCCCCGCGTTCTTCGACGGGTTTCACCGCAGCCTGCCGGCGCTCGCCCATGCAGGCAACGACCTCATCGTCGAGTACATCGTCGAGACGCGCGCCTGGATGTCGGACCTGCTCCATCTCCTGGAGCCTCTCGACGTCTTCTTCGTCGGCGTGCACTGCCCGCTCGACGAGCTCGAGCGGCGCGAGCATGCGCGCGGCGATCGCCGGGCGGGCGAAGCGCGGCGAGACTACGAGACCGCCCATCTCCACTGCACGTACGACTTCGAGGTCGAGGGCACCCACGATGTCGGCGCCAACGTCGATGCCGTGCTGTCCGCCTGGCGCGCGCGGCGTCCGCCGTCAGCCTTCCATCGCATGCTGGCGGCCGAAGGTGACCACGGGCAGAATGCCACCTGATTCCGCCACTCGGGCCGCCCGCCATGATCGACGTCTACTGGACCCTGTTCCTCGTCGCCTCGCTTGCCGTGATCGCCACGCCCGGCCAGGACATGATCCTCGTGATGTCGAAGTCGCTCGCGCACGGGACGCGCGCAGGCGTCGTCACCGCGGCGGGCGTGAGTGTCGGGCTCGTGGGCCACACGCTGCTCGCGACACTGGGCCTCGGCGCCTTGCTGCGGACATCGGAGACCCTCTTCACGGTGCTCAAGTTCGCCGGTGCCGCCTATCTCCTCTACCTCGGCATCCAACTCCTGCTCACGCGCGCGAAGGCGCTCGACACCGCGACGGCCGCGCCGCGTTCGCACCGTCGCCTGTTCGTGACCGGTGCGCTGTCCAACATGAGCAACCCCAAGATCGCCGTGTTCTACTTCGCGTTCCTGCCGCAGTTCGTCGCTCCGGGTGCGACCCATCCGACGCTCGCGATCCTCGTGCTCGGTCTCGTCTTCGCTGCGCTCACGTTCCTCGTCAAGGGGCCGGTGGCCGTGTTCGCAGGAAGGCTCTCCTCATGGTTCGCGGCGCGGCCTTCTGCTCTCGCGTGGCTCTATCGCACCAGCGGCCTCGTGATGATCGGCCTCGCGGTCAGGCTCGCGCTGTCGCGGCGCGATGCGTAAGGCGCGCCTGTGAAGAAATCCGCGCCCGCTGCCGACCCCGACGCCTACGTCGGCGCCCTCGACGGCTGGCAGGCCAAGGTCGTGCGCGCGCTGCGCAAGGAATCGCTGGGCGCGGTAAAGGGCCTCGACGAGAAGATCAAGTGGGGACACCTCGTGTATTTCTCGAACGGTCCGACGTTCCTGATTCGCGCCGAGGAGCATCGTGTCCTCTTCGGCTTCTGGCGCGGCCAGCGGCTGCGCGATATCGAGCCGCGTCTCAAGCCAGGCGGCAAGTACGAGATGGCCACGATCGTGCTCGACGCGCCCGATTCCCTGGCCGCGGAAACGGTGCGCGCACTCGTGAAGGAGGCTGTCGCGCTCAACCGCAACCTCGGCGATCCGACGCAGGTGAAGCCATGATCAAATCGGTCGGCGCCACGCCCATTGGTGAGAAGCATCGCCTGGCCTGCCACTGCGGCGCCGTGGTCCTCGAGCTCGACCTGCCCGACGGCATCGTCGATCCGCGGCGCTGCAACTGCTCCATGTGCCGGAGGCGCGGCGCGATCGTCGCATCGGTGCCGCTCGCGGGCCTGCGGATCGTGCAGGGCGAGGATTCGCTCGCGCTCTACCAGTTCAACACGTTGACCGCGAAGCATTACTTCTGCAAGCGCTGCGGCATCTACACGCACCATCAGCGGCGGTCCGACCCGAGTCAGTACGGCTACAACGTCGGCTGCCTCGAAGGCGTCGACCCGTTCGAGCTGGGACCGGTTCCGACGATGGAAGGGGTGATGCACCCCGCGGATCGGGGCAAGGAAATGAGGCACGCATGACGGCACCGTTCGACCCCGAGCCCTTCGCGCAGCGCCAGCTCGACGCCTACAACGCGCGCGACCTCGATCGATTCGTGCGCGAGTACACCGAGGACGTGCAGGTGTTTCGCCTTCCCGATACGAAGCCCTCGCTGGTCGGGCGGGACGCGCTCGCGGCGCACTATCGCGACAACCGCTTCAACCTGCCCGGCCTGCATGCGGAACTCGTCAAGCGCATGGTGTTCGGCAACAAGGTGATCGACCAGGAGATCGTCACCGGCTTGCCCACCGGACGCATGGATGCGGCAGCGATCTACGAGGTGACGCCGCAGGGCATCTCCAGGGTCTGGTTCGTCAGCGGCTCCTGACGCCCAGTATCTCGTCGAGCGATCGGCCCGTGCGCGGCTTGTCCGCGCGAAGGTCGGCCTCGAGCCTGCCAAGGTGTTCGGCCATCAGGCGCGAAGCGCGCCTGCCGTCGCGGCGCGCGATCGCGTCGACCAGCGCGACGTGGTCGGCGTGCGCATGGGGCGCGTCCGCATCCTCGTAGAGCGCCACCGCGAGCGAAGTCACCAGCACGAGCTCGTTCTGGTAGCGCTCGAGGACGGGATTGCGGCAGAGCGTGCCGAGCCTGCGATGGAACTCGAGGGAGAGGGCGAGTCCGCCCGCGCGGTCGCCGCGCCTGTAAGCGGCCTCCTCGTCGCGCACGAGCCTGCGCAGGGCGAGAAGCTCGGCGTGCGTCGCCGCTTCGACCGCATGCAGCACGACCGCGGACTCGATCGCCTTGCGCGCCGCGAACGTGTGCGCGACGTCTTCGGGCGAAGGCCGCGCGATCACCGCAACCCGGCGATCGCGCAGCGCGACGATGCCTTCGTGCGCCAGCGTTCGCAGCGCCTGGCGAACGATCGTCCGCGACACGCCGAAGTGGCGGCCGAGCTCGGTCTCCGGCAGACGCGTGCCGGGCGCGAGCTTGCGATCGAGGATGGCCGCGCGCACCGCACCGCAAATGTGCGCCTCGGCACCACCATCGACCATCGTGTCTCGTTTAGGCACGGCGATTCGAGCATAGGCCGGTGCCGCCTCGTCCGTCAACGCAATCGCGCATACGGGATCGTAGCCATTCTGTATACCGCCTGGAGCTGACCGCGCCTTCGCCGTTGACAATGACCGCGGGCGGCGAGACGATGCGCCCTTACGTCCACGCGGTGCCCCTGCGGTCTCCCTTCGGTGCCCATCATGCAGGCCGATCCCCAATCCGCTCCGCTGCGATTCGTCCTCAACGGCGCGCCCGAGACCGTCGGCGGCGTGCCGCCGCAGACGACCCTCCTCGAATACCTGCGCGAGCACCGCGGGCTGTGCGGCACGAAGGAAGGCTGCGCAGAGGGCGATTGCGGCGCCTGCACGGTCGTCGTGGCCGAAGGCGACGGCCACGACCGCCTTACGTGGAAGGCCGTCAACGCCTGCATCCGTCTCCTTCCCTCGGTTGCCGGCAAGGCCGTGTTCACGGTCGAGTCGCTGCAGCAGCCGGACGGCGCGCTGCATCCCGTGCAACGTGCGCTCGTCGAGCATCACGGCTCGCAGTGCGGCTTCTGCACGCCGGGGTTCACGATGAGCCTCTTCGGCCTCTACAAGAACGCGTGGCGCCCGTCGGCCCCGGCAATCGAGGATGCGCTGTCCGGCAATCTCTGCCGCTGCACCGGGTACCGTCCGATCGTCGCGGCCGCGCAGGCGATGTACGACGCCGCGCCAGGCACGGGTTGGCGCGCAAGCGGCATCGCAGCGGACGGCTCTCGTGTCGTATCCGACGACGAGTCGCAGCTTGCCGCGTCGCTTGCGTCGATCGCCGACCCTGGCACGCTCGAATACGCATCGCACGGGCGGCATTGGTGGGCGCCGCGCACGGTCGACGCGCTCGCCTCGCTGCTGCTCGCGCATCCGGACGCGCGCATCCTCGCAGGCGCGACCGACGTCGGCCTGTGGATCACCAAGCATCATCGCGACGTGGGCGACATCGTCTACACCGGCGACGTGGCCGAGCTGCGCGCGATCCGCGAGGCGGATTCTGACGTGACCATCGGCGCCGCGGCCACCCTCGCCGATGCCTTTGCCGCGCTCGATCGCGAGTGGCCCGAGCTGCAAGAGGTGTGGGCGCGCTTCGCGTCCGTGCCCATCCGCAACAGCGGCACGCTGGGCGGCAACGTGGCCAACGGCTCGCCGATCGGCGACTCGATGCCCGCGCTCATCGCGCTCGGAGCGATCGTGATCCTGCGCCGGGGCGACACCACGCGCGAGATTCCGCTCGAGGATTTCTATCTCGGCTACCAGAAGACCGCGCTCGCGCCTTCGGAGTTCGTGACCGCCATTCGCGTTCCCCGCCGTGCGGGCCAACCCCTGGTGCGCGCGTACAAGATCAGCAAGCGCTACGACCAGGACATCTCCGCGGTCTTCGCATGCTTCGCGCTGCACGTGGACGGCGGACGCGTGACTGGCGCGCGCATCGGATGCGGCGGCGTGGCGCCCGTACCCAAGCGCGCGTCGGCCACCGAGGCCGTGCTCGTCGGCCATCCCTGGGACGAGGCCACCGCGAGCGCGGCCATTCGCGAGATCGCGCGCGAGTTCGCCCCCATCGACGACATGCGCGCCACCGCCGCCTACCGACGCGCCGCGCTCGGCAATCTCGTGCGGCGCTTCCATCTCGAGACGTCGGGTGCGCGCGTGCACACGCGCATCGAGCAGATCGTCGCGTGAACGCGCCGGACCCTACCCTGCGTGAAGCGCAGCCGCGCGCCGTGGCCGGCGCGCCGGTGCCGCACGACTCCGCGGAGCTCCACGTCACGGGCCAGGCGCGCTACACCGACGACCTTCCCGAACCCGCCGGCACGCTGCACTGCGCGCTCGGCGTGAGCCCCGTCGCTCACGGCGCGCTGAAGGGCATGGACCTCGCGGCGGTTGCAGCGGTGCCGGGTGTGGTCGCGGTGTTCACCGCCGCCGACATCCCGGGTGTGAACGACGTCGGCCCCATCAAGCACGACGATCCCATCTTCGCGCACGGCACCGTGGAGTTCGCGGGACAGCCCGTGTTCGCGGTGATCGCGCACGACGTGCGCACGGCGCGCCGCGCGGCCAGGCTCGGCAAGCTCGACATCGCGCCGCTGCCCGCAATCCTCACCATCGACGAAGCGCTCGCGGCGGAGTCGTACGTGCTGCCGCCCGTGCACGTCACGCGCGGCGATGCCGCGGCCGCGCTCGCGAGTGCGCCGCACCGCTTGCGCGGAACCGTGCGAAGCGGCGGGCAGGACCACTTCTATCTCGAAGGCCAGATCGCGCTTGCGATTCCGCGCGAGCACGGCGGCGTGCACATCCACACCTCGACGCAGCATCCTGGCGAGGTGCAGCACATGGTCGCGCATGCGCTCGGGATCGCCGCACACGACGTGGTCGTGGAGTGCCGGCGCATGGGCGGCGGCTTCGGCGGCAAGGAGACGCAGATGTCTCTGTTCGCCTGCGTGGCGGCGCTGGCCGCGCGCAGGACGGGCCGCGCGGTCAAGCTGCGGCTCGACCGCGACGACGACATGCGCTCCACCGGCAAGCGCCACGCGTTCGCGTACTGGTACGACGTGG
>CAZIZD010000084.1:0-13592 GCA_964543615.1 uncultured Alcaligenaceae bacterium
GGATGGCTCGACCCATCGACCAAGCGGCTGTCCATCGTGACCGATGTCTACACGAATCCCTTCTTCGGCCACGCCGACGTGTTCGCAGCGTTCGGAACGAGGCAATGACCCGGCGCGACCCGGACCCCGTCGCCTTCACCGCAGCGACTGGTTCACGTCCTCCAGCGCCGCACGCCCCGGGACGAGCTCGGCGTCTTCGAGCTCGTTCAGCGGCCGATCCACCGTCTCCAGCATGTCGTGCATGTCCGCCGTATCCGGGTGCAGGTACAGGAGCCCGGTCACCACCTCGCCCGCCTCGCGCCGCGATTCGAGGTAGCCGAGCACCGCCGCGCGGTCCGAGGGATCATAGTCGTCGCCTACCTTGCGCAGGCGGATCGAGCCGCCGTCGTGCAGCACGATGCTGCGCGCCTCGCCCGGCGCATAGCTCGTCGTGATCTCGTCGCGCGGCGAGATGAAGTCGAGGAAGTTGACCGCCTCGTTGTGCTCGCGCACGTAGTCGTAGCTCTTGGTCGAGCCCGGGTGATTGTTGAACGCGACGCACGGGCTCACGACGTCGATGAACGCCGCGCCGTGATGCGCGACCGCCGCCTTGATGAGGGGCACGAGCTGCGCCTTGTCGCCCGAGAAGCTGCGGGCGACGAATGTGGCGCCCAGCGTCAGCGCCAGCACCGCGAGATCGATGGGCTCGTCGCTGTTGACCGCGCCGCGCTTGCTCTTGCTCCCCTTGTCGGCGGTGGCCGAGAACTGGCCCTTGGTGAGGCCGTACACGCCGTTGTTCTCGACGATGTAGACCATGTTCACGCCGCGGCGCATGACGTGAGCGAACTGCCCGATGCCGATCGACGCCGAGTCGCCGTCGCCCGAGACGCCCAGGTAGATGAGGTCCTTGTTCGCGAGCGCCGCGCCGGTCAGCACCGAAGGCATGCGGCCGTGCACGCTGTTGAAGCCGTGCGAGTTGCCGAGGAAGTAGGTGGGCGTCTTCGACGAGCAGCCGATGCCCGAAAGCTTGGCCACGCGATGCGGCGGCACGTCGAGCTCGAAGAACGCCTGGATGATCGCCGCGGAGATCGAATCGTGCCCGCACCCGGCGCACAAGGTCGAGATGGCGCCTTCGTAGTCGCGATGCGTGAAGCCGAGCGCGTTGCGCGGCAGCGAAGGATGGTGGATCTTGGGCTTGGCGAGGTAGGTCATGGTCGGTCTTCCTGGAGGCTTAAGCCACGCCGGAGCGCCGCAGCGGCGTCACGTTGAACAGTCTCGCCTTTTCCGCGATCTCCTTGGTGATGAAGCGCGCGGTGACCGGCGTTCCATCGTAGTGGAGCACGGAGATGAGGCGCGACGGGTCGATACCGCATTCGTTGACGAGCAGCGACTTCATCTGCGCGTCGCGGTTCTGCTCGACCACGAACACCCGCTCGTGGGACGCGATGAAGTCGGCCACGCTGTCGTGGAACGGGAACGCACGCAGCCGCAGCTGGTCGAGGTGAATGCCGTCGAGCTCCAGCGCCGCGAGCGACTCGGCCATCGCCGCGCTCGTCGACCCGAAGTAGATGACGCCGCTCTTGGTGGGCTTGCTTGCCTTGGTGACGACGGGCATCGGCACCATCGACTTCGCGGACTCGAACTTGCGCAACAGCCGCTGCATGTTGTCTACGTAGGCACCGCCCTCTTCCGTGTAGCGCGCGTAACGGTCCTTGGTGGTGCCGCGCGTGAAGTAGCTGCCCTTGGTCGCGTGGGTGCCGGGATACGTGCGGTAGGGGATGCCGTCGCCGTCGACGTCGAGATAGCGCCCGAAGTCGCGCCCGCTGTCGAGATCGGCCGCGGTCATCACCTTGCCGCGGTCCATGCGATGGGCGTCGTCCCACTCGAACGGATCCGTGAGCCAGTCCTGCATGCCGATGTCGAGGTCGAGCATCACGAAGATCGGCGTCTGCAGGCGGTCGGCGAGGTCGAACGCCTGGGCGCCCATCGAGAACGCCTCGGTCGGGTCCTGCGGCAGCAGCATCACGTGCTTGGTGTCGCCGTGCGACGCGTAGGCGCACGACAGCAGGTCGGCCTGCTGCGTGCGCGTGGGCATGCCCGTGGAAGGGCTGCCGCGCTGCACGTCGAACAGCACCACCGGGATCTCGGCGAAGTACGCGAGCCCCAGGAATTCCTGCATCAGCGATACGCCGGGACCCGACGTGGCCGTGAAGGCTCGAGCGCCGTTCCACGCGGCGCCAATCACCATGCCGATGGACGCGAGCTCGTCCTCCGCCTGCAGGATGGCATAGCGCTTCTTCTTCGACGCGGGATCGTGGCGCAGCTTGCGGCAATACTTGGCAAACGCCTCGGCGAGCGACGACGACGGCGTGATCGGGTACCACGCGGCCACCGTTGCACCGCCGTAGACGCTGCCCAGCGCCGCGGCGCTGTTGCCGTCGATGAAGATTTTGTTGCCGACGCGGTCGCTCTTCGCCACCCGGATGGGCAGCGGGCACGCGAAGTGGGCGAGCGCGTAATCGCGGCCCATGCCGAAGGCCTTGCGGTTGGACTCGAGCAGCGCTTCCTTGCCCTTGTACTGCTCGCCGAAGAGCTTCTCCACCTCGGCGGGATCGATGTCGAGCAGCGCTGACAGCGCGCCCAGGTAGATGATGTTCTTGAACAGCTGCCGCTGGCGCGCGTCGGTGTACTCGGCGTTGCAGATCGCGGTGAGCGGCATGCCGAGCAGCGTCACGTCTTCGCGGAAGCGCGACGACGGCATGTCGCGCGTCGAATCGTAGAAGAGCCAGCCGCCCGGGTCGAGCTCGGCGACGTCCTTCTCCCACGTCTGCGGATTCATGGCGACCATGAGGTCGACGCCGCCGCGGCGGCCGCGCCAGCCGTCACCGACGACGCGCACCTCGTACCAGGTGGGCAGCCCCTGGATGTTGGATGGGAAGATGTTGCGCGCGGCCACCGGCACGCCCATGCGCAGGATCGCGCGCGCGAAGAGGCCGTTGGCGGAAGCGGACCCGGAGCCGTTGACGTTCGCGAACTTGACGACGAAGTCGTTGACGCGGATCGATGTGTCGATGTCTCTCATGTCTGTCGTCAGTCCGCGGCGAGGGATTGATACGTCCCCATGTGCTTCGTCCGGCAGCGATCGTCCGCCTGCGCCGTCACCAGCAGGAACTTGTGCATGTCCCAGGCGCCCGTGGGGCAGCGCTCGGCGCACAGGCCGCAGTGCAGGCACACGTCCTCGTCCTTGACCATCACGCGCGCCGTCTTGAGGTCCCCCGAGACGTAGAGATCCTGCGCGAGATTGAGCGCCGGCGCCTGAAGCCGCGCGCGGAGCTCCTCCTCCTCGCCGTTGGCCGTGAACGTGATGCAGTCCATCGGGCAGATATCCACGCACGCGTCGCACTCGATGCAAAGCTTGTCGGTGAACACCGTCTGGACGTCGCAGTTGAGGCAGCGCTGCGCCTCGGCGAATGCGAGCTTGGGATCGAAGCCCAGCTCGACCTCGATCTTGATGTTCTTGAGCGCGAGCTTGGTTTCCTTGAGCGGCACGCGAAAGCGGTGATCGTGCGCGATCGCGTTGTCGTAGCTCCACTCGTGGATGCCCATCTTCTGCGACATGAGGTTCGCGTGGGGCGGCGGGCGCTTGCGCACGTCGGTGCCGCGGCAGAAGAGGTCGATGCTGATCGCGGCGTCGTGACCGTGCCGCACCGCCCAGATGATGTTCTTGGGCCCGAACGCGGCGTCGCCGCCGAAGAAGACGTTGTCGAGCGTCGAGGCCATCGTGATGGGATCGACGATGGGCATGCCTTCAGGGTTGAACGCAAGCCCCAAGTCGCGCTCGATCCACGGAAACGAGTTCTCCTGCCCGATCGCGACCAGCACGTCGTCGCAGGGAAAGTGCACGTCGGGCTCGCCGGTGGGCACGAGCTGGCGCCGGCCCTTGGCGTCGCGCTTGGGCGCCACCTTCTCGAACGTCACGCCGGTGAGCTTGCCGTTGTCGTGGGTGAAGAACTTGGGCACGAGGTAGTTGTGGATCGGTATGCCCTCGTGACGCGCATCCTCCTTCTCCCACGGCGAGGCCTTCATCTCCTCGTAGCCCGAGCGCACCACGACGTTGACGTCCTCGCCCCCGAGGCGGCGCGCGCTGCGGCAGCAGTCCATCGCCGTGTTGCCGCCGCCCAGCACCACCACGCGCTTGCCGATGCGCGTGGTGTGGCCGAACGAGACGCTCGCGAGCCAGTCGATGCCGATGTGGATGTTGGCCGCGCATTCGGCGCGGCCCGGAACGTCGAGATCGCGCCCGCGCGGAGCACCGCTGCCGACGAAGAACGCATCGAAGTCCTGCTCGAGCAGCGCGCGCAGGCTGTCGATCCTCGCTCCAGGGCGAAAGTCGACGCCGAGATCGAGCACGTAGCCCATCTCCTCGTCGATCACGCTCTCGGGGAGGCGGAACTTCGGGATCTGCGTGCGCATCATGCCGCCCGCCTTCGCGTCGCCGTCGAATACGACGAGGTCGTAGCCGAGCGGCGCGAGATCGCGCGCAACCGTCAGCGACGCGGGTCCCGCGCCCACGAGTGCGATGCGCTTACCGTTCTTCTGCGCGGCGGGCTTCGGCAGCCGCGGCCGGATGTCGCTCTTGAAATCGGCCGCGACGCGCTTCAGTCGGCAGATCGCAACCGGCTCGGGCTTGCTCTTGAGATCGCCGCCCTCCTCGACGCGGCCGCGGCGGCACGCGGGCTCGCACGGGCGGTCGCACGTGCGCCCGAGGATCCCGGGAAACACGTTCGACTTCCAGTTGATGAGATAGGCGTCGTCGTAACGTCCCGCGGCGATCAGCCGGATGTATTCGGGGACGGGAGTGTGGGCGGGACATGCCCACTGGCAATCGACGACCTTGTGAAAGTAATCGGGATTCGCGATATCCGTCGGCTTCAAACAGGCTCCTCCATGCGTTGCCTCGGATCCGCGTCGTGTTCGAAGTTCGCTTCAAGGGGCAGCGTGCTGCCCGCCGGACCGGGTTTCGCTGCCGCGATGCTACGCCAGCCCGTCCGGGGTGGAAAGGCGAGATGCAAAAACCCGCACTAACGGCAAGGTCTTGCCCGCCCGCGATCGCCGCAGGACGGCCCTCGCTACAGGAACGGCTTCGCGCGCTCGAGAAGTTCCGCGAGCCCCGGCTCGTTGGGATTCCTGGGCTTGCCGGGATGGATGATGGCCACCTGGCACGCCTCCGCAGCCTCCACGAGCTGACGGTAAGTGCCGGCGGTCAAGTCCTTGATGAATGCCTGCTTGTTCTCGTTGTAGGCGAACATCTTGTCGTTGATGTTCTGGCACTCGTTGCAGCTCGGGCATCGCGCCGTCTCGATCCAGGGATCGTCGGACGGCGGCACAATCGCGGGCTCGGCCTGCTCCGTCGCCTGAACGCCGGCTGCCGGGCTCTCGACCACTGCCGCCTGCGGCGGCGTCGCGGGCGCCTGCTGCTGGTCCGCTTCCCACGCCGCGCGCTCGCGCGCCAGGAGCCGCTCCGCATGCGAGTCGTGAATGCCCGCGTGCTCCTGCAAGCGATGCCACAGCAAAAGGCATCGCCTCGTCGCCTGCATCATGCGCACGTCGACGATCACGCGATGCAGCCGGTCGGAGGCGTCGACCGCCCACAGGTAGGGCACGCGCTCCGCGGCCTCGCGCTCGGGCAACTCGAGCCATTGCGCCACCGGCAGCATGCCATCGTGCCAACGGTCGCGCGGCACGGCGGCAAAGTGCTTGGTGTAGCGCGGATCACAGAGCGCGAAGTCCGCGTACGTAAAGGCCTGGGGCTCGCGCACGCGCTGGAGTTCGTCGTCGGCGTACTCGATGGGGTCGACGACCCAGTCGTCGTCCACGTTCCGGTTGCCGTCGAGCGAGAAGCGCGCCGCCCAGTTGCCGCCCGCGGTTGCGTCATACACGAATGCGGGGAAGGCGCGCGACTCGCGCGCCGCGGCGGAAACGAGATAGCCCGGGAGCGTCCCGATTGGCGCGGCGCCCACGAAGATCGAGAACAGCGCGGGCCCGCGGCACGAAAAGCCACGCTTGACGTGCTCGCGCATCGCGTGGAGGTCCGCCCCGGTCGCCTGCATCACGAACATGCCGCCGAGGCCCATCGCCGCTGTCGCGAGGCGCGCGCTGCGCACGCCGAATGCGAAGTGCCCCGTGCCGATCGAGGACTCCTCGAGCAGGTCGGTCTGGTGCACGAGAACCTTCACCGGGAAGCCCGACGAGAGCATGTCGAGCAGGCCCGCATTCTCGGGCGCGTCGTTGCGATCGGCCGGAATGGTCACGAGATAGTCGGGGAACAGCGCGAGATCTTCGGGCGTCAGCGCGCCCTGGTCGAATCGCTCGAAGAAGGGATCGTGGTCGGACTCCACGTACGCGCCCGAGGACTCGAGCTCGGCGATGGCGATGGCCTTCACCGTCTGGGTGAGCCGAGGCAGGCGCAACCGGTAGGCCTCGGCGGCGGCCGCGCAGTTGTCGTACTCGAACTGGTAGCGCATCGATCCGCCCGCCGTGTCCGCGTCGGGATAGAAGGGCTCGGCGCGCAGCACGGACAGCGCCCACTCGATGCGCGCACGGCGCGCCGCCGGAAGCTCGTCCTGCGGCACGTTGCGCGCCACGAGCCTCGACATCACCTCGAAATCGAACACGCCGGCATGCGCGCCGCCCACCGATGCGGCGAGCGCCTCGGGCCGGCTGCCTGCCGCAGAATGCGCGAACGCCGCGCGCCGGATGTCGGAGAGGCGGCGGACCAGCCCGTCGACCAGGCGCCGGAAGTCGCGCCCCTTGCGGGCCTGCGCCGCGCGCCACACTTCGCGCAGATAGCGCGACGGCAGCCGTGCATCGCACTCGACCACGGCGCCGTCGACCTTGATCGACTGTCCCGCCTGCGCGAGCACCTCGGCGGCCATGGCATCGGCCGCGCCGAGCTTCGCCGATTCCGTCACCCACATTTCGCAGAGCGTGCCTTGCTCCCCGCACGCAACGGACGCACGGATCGCGGACTCGATCCGCAGCACGTGACGGCGCAGGCGCTCGCCTTCCGCGCCGCGCGGGGCGATCTCGCCCAGCAGCCCGCCGACCACCGCGGACAGCGAGACGGGCTCGCGGTCCTCGACGTCCGGCAACACCAGCGGATAGTCGTAGCGAAGGCGCGCAAGATCGCGATACGGCGCGAGCGCCGCGGGCAGCAGCGCCGCGACGTCGACCGCCGCCGCGGTTGCCTCGCCGGCAACCTTGCCGGTCATGTGGAAGACCAACTGCTCCTTGATTCCTGCAACCATGTCCATGACCGCTCGCCTGTGGTTCGTGGAATGCCCGCGCCGTTCACGCGGCTTGCGTTTCTTCGGGCCAGATCGTGACCTTGTCGAGCTCCGCGTCGAGGCCCGCGCGGATGCCGTCCGGCGTGCGCGGCTGCCCCGCGCCGCGCAGATCCTCGTAGCACGGCACCTCGGGGTTCTCGTACAGGATGCCCACGGGGATCGGATCCTCGGCCGACGCGATCTCGCGCGCCCTGTGGATGTCGAGCGGATCGTGCTCGCGCTGGTTCTTGTAGATGCGCGACGTCTCGGCCGAGGGCGTGAGCCCGTTCGCGTGCGTGAGCAGCAGCGTCTTGCCCGGATCGTGCAGCCACGGCTCGAACATCTTGGGCAGGAACTCGGGACAGCGCTGGATGATCCGCACGAATGAGAATCCGCGGTGGTGGTACGCCCGCGCGATGATGTCGTAGAGAAGCTCGGGGATCCAGTCCACGCCCTGCGCGACGAACGAGACGTTCTGCACGCCGAGCGTGACGGTGAGAGGATTGAGCGCCTCGAGCACCGCCCCGCGCGGCGTCGTGTTGCTCTTCATGCCCATGGGCGACGTCGGCGACGCCTGCTTCTTGGTGAGCCCGTAGACGTGGTTGTCGTGCAGGATCACCGTCATGTCCATGTTGTAGCGGATCGCGTGGATCCAGTGCGCCGCGCCGATGCTGCAGCAGTCGCCATCGCCCGTGTTCACGAATACGGCGAGGTCGGGCCGCGCCATCTTCACACCCTCGGCGATGGGAAACGCCCGCCCGTGGATGCCGTGGAATCCGTACGTCTTCATGTAGTGCGGAAAGCGCGAGCTGCATCCGATGCCCGACACGAACACCGTGCGCTCGGGGGCCAGGTTCTCGTCGCGGCACAGCCGCTGCACGGCGGCGAGGATCGCGTTGTCGCCGCATCCGCTGCACCAGCGCGGCACGCCGCCCTGGTAGTCCTCGAGGTTGTGATGCTCCTCGTGCAGCTTGATGATGCATTGCGTGAGGGGGATCGCCATGTCAGTTGCCCTCCGCGAGTTTCGCCTTCATCGCCTTGACGACGTCGCCCGGCTTGATGGGCTGGCCGCGCGCCTCGCTCCAGCAGTCGACGTCGACCAGGTAGCGCGAGCGCAACATCATCGCGAGCGCCGAATAGCGGCGGTTTTCTGCGTCCACGACCTTGTCCTCCAGACGGTCGGACCAGTTGCCCTCGACCGTCATGACCTTGCCGAACCGCTTCATGATCTCGCCGATGCCCGAGGGCATGGGCTGGATGAAGCGCAGGTGCAGCGACGAGACCGCAAGTCCCTCGGCGCGCGCGCGATCGACCGCTTCCTCGATCACGCCCTTGTTGCTGCCCCACCCCACCACGAGAAGATCGCCCGTGGCATCGCCGTGCACGGCGGGGGCCTTCAGCGCTTTCTGCAGCGTCGCGAGCTTCAAGCTGCGCATGCGCAGGCCCTGCTCGTTGATCACGGGGTCGTAGGCGACCTTGCTCATCGCGTCGTGGGCGAGGCCCGTCAGCGTGTGCATGCCGCCGGGCTGGCCGGGGACGAACCGGCGCGCGATGCCCGTCACCGGATCCCAGTCGTACGGCTTCGCGCCCGCGGGGACCGGGGTCTGGTCGAGCGGCGGCGCGAGCCAGTCCTCCGAGAACTGCGGGCGCGGGAACGGCTGCTGCGCGGTGGCGAGGCTCGCATCGGACAGCACGACCACCACCGTGTTGAACGTCTCGGCGATCTTGCGCGCCGTGATCATCGCGTAGAAGCAGTCTTCGATGTCGGAGACGGCGAGCACCACCTTGGGCGCGTCGCCGTGGCTGCCGTAGATGGCAGTGAGCAGATCGCCCTGCTCGACCTTGGTCGGCTGGCCGGTCGACGGGCCGCCTCGCTGCACGTTGACGACGACCAGCGGGATCTCGGCCATGACCGCGAGCCCCAGGCCTTCCTGCTTGAGCGAGTAGCCGGGACCCGACGTGATGGTCACGGCGCAGCGGCCGGCGTACGACGCGCCGATGGCGAAAGCGCATGCCGCGATTTCGTCCTCGGCCTGGTGCACCATGCCGCCCACCTTTTCGAAGCACTCGGAGAGGTAGTGCGACGCCGACGTGGCCGGCGTAATCGGGTACATCGCACAGATGTCCATGCCGGACGCGAGCACGCCAAGCGCGATCGCCGTGTTGCCGTTGACCACGACCTGCGGCACCGTGACCTTCTCGGCCGGAATCGCGTACTTGAAATCGAGGTTCGCCTCGGCCCACGCGAAGCCCGCCTCCAGCAGGCGCACGTTGGTGGCGATCACCTTCTCGTCCTTCTTGCCGAAGATGCGCGCGACCTGGTCGCGCGCAAGCTGCATGTCGAGGCTGTAGATGCTGCACAGCATGCCGAGCACGAACATGTTCTTGCCGCGGCGCGGGTCGGACATGAGGGAGCGGCACTCTCGCTCGAGCGGAATCTCGATGACCTTGTATCCGGCGTCGTGCAGGGACTTCACCGCCGCGGTATACGACGCGACGATCGCGGGATCCTTGTGCTCGCGCCACATCGACTCGAGCAGGATGGTGGCCCCGCGCTTGAGCTCGCCCGCGCGCACGCGGCCGAGCAGCACCTGCTCGTTGAACGCGACCGCGAGGTCGGTCTCGTCACCGCCGTTGGTCACGCGCTCGGCGCCGATCCGGATGCGAATGCCGGACGCCCCCGCGACGCTGCGCGCCGGGGGCTGGATCTCTGCGGGAATGATCTCGACGGTCCAGATGCCGTTGCCGCTGCGCGCGGCGATGGCGGCGAGCGACTGTCCGCAACGCTGCGCGCCCTCGCCGGAGTCGCTGATGACCTCGACGATGTGCTCGGAGAGGACGCGCGGGCGCTTGTTCGCGGGCGAAGCCACGGCGTCGGGACGGTCGGCAAGCAGGGCTTCATTCATGGCGAATCCGGATCGATGAGTGAGGGGACGCAGGAGCGCTTGGCGACATGCGATTCATCCCGCGCGGTGGGGCGACGGCATCACGCGAGCCGCAGCCGCGCGAAGCCGTGCTCGCCGGGCGCCATGCCGAAGCGGGCCGCGGGTGGGGTCTCGTAGACGGCGTCGCTCTCGCGCAGGCCGAGGTAGCGCTTCATGCTCCGCGCGGCGCGCCGTCCGGCACCCATCGCCTCGATGACGGTGGCGGCACCGGTGACGATGTCGCCTCCCGCGTAGACGCCCATCATCGAGGTCGCGAGATCCGCGTCGGTGGCGATGTAGCCGCGCTTGTCGAGCGCGAGCTTCGTCGTCTGGCCGAGGATCGGATTGGCGTTGGTGCCGATCGCGAAGACCACCGAGTCCGCTTCGAGCTCGTACTCGCTGCCGGGGACGGGAACGGGACGCCGGCGCCCGGATGCATCCGGCTCACCCAGCTCCATCTTCACGCAGCGCACCGCCCGAACACGCTTGTCGCCATCACCCAGAATCTCCACGGGTGCTGCAAGCCAATTGAAGTCCACGCCTTCCTGCTCGGCGTGATGGATCTCCTCGGCGCGCGCGGGCGCCTCGTTGCGCGACCGGCGATACAGGCAATGCACCGACGTAGCACCCAGGCGCAGCGACACGCGAAGCGCATCCATTGCCGTGTTGCCGGCACCGATGACCGCCACGTGCTTGCCCGGCGCGAGCGGCGTGTCGAAGCTGGGGAAGTCGCGCGCCCGCATGAGGTTGCAGCGGGTGAGGAGCTCGTTGGCCGACAGCACGCCGTTGAGCGACTCGCCCGGAATACCCATGAAGCTCGGGTAGCCCGCCCCGGTCCCGATGAACACCGCGTGAAAGCCCATGTCGGTCAGCATCTGCTCGATCGTGAAGAGCCGGCCGACGAGCGTGTTGCACTCGAAGCGGATGCCGAGCGCCTCGAGCTTGCGGATCTCGGCGTCGATCACGTCGTTGGGAAGGCGGAAGTCGGGGATGCCGTACTTGAGCACACCGCCCGGCTGGTGAAACGCCTCGTACACGATCACCTCGCAGCCGGCCTTCGCCATGTCGGCCGCGCAGGCCATGCCGGCAGGACCGGCCCCTACGATGCCTACCTTGTGCCCGGAGGGCTCGATGTAGGGGACGTTCGACCATGACTCTGCGATCGCCATGTCGCCCACGAACCGCTCGAGGCGACCGATCGCGACCGGCTCGAGCGTGTCGCCGACGGTGCACACGCCCTCGCACTGGTTCTCCTGCGGGCATACCCGCCCGCAGACCGACGGCAGCAGGTTGGTGTCGGTGATGATGTCGTACGCGCCGTGATAGTGCTTCTCGGAGATCTTGCGGATGAACGCCGGGATGTCGATACCGACCGGACAGCCGCGCACGCATGGCTCGTCGGCACACTGCAGGCAGCGGTCCGCCTCGCGCAGCGCCTCGTCGACCGTGTAGCCGCACGCCACCTCCGCAAAGTTGCGCGCCCGCTCGGTCGGATCCTGCTCGCGCATCGGCGTGCGCTCCTGCGGGATCGTGCGGATCGTCTTCTTCTTCGCGGCCATGTCAGTAGAGCTCCTGCGCGTTGTCGCCTTCGGACGCCGCCAGGTCCTCGGCTTGCTTCATCATGCGGCAGGTCTCGCCGTAGCGTTCGAGCGCGACCCGCTCCTCCGACTTGAACCGCGTAAGCCGCGCCATGAGGTCGTCGAAGTCGACCTGGTGCGCGTCGAAGTCCGGGCCGTCGACGCACGCGAACTTGATCTGGTCGCCGATCTTGACGCGGCAGCCGCCGCACATGCCGGTGCCGTCGACCATGAGTGGATTGAGGCTCACGATGGTCTTGATGGCATGCGGGCGGGTGGCCTCCGCGCAGCCCTTCATCATGATGGGCGGGCCGATGGCCACGCATTCGTCGATGTCCGGGTGCTTCTCGATCGCGAGGCGGATGCCCTCGGCGACGGTCCCCTTGACGCCACTCGAGCCGTCGTCGGTGCACACGATGAGCTCGTCGCATACGCTCCTGAACTTGTCGTCCCAGAACACGAGTCCCTTGTTACGAAAGCCGATCACCCCGATCACGTAGGCACCCGCCTCCTGGAAGCCGCGCGCCTGCGGGAACGTCGGCGCGACGCCCAGGCCGCCCCCGACCACCAGCACCTTCTTCGCGTGGCCGATCGGGCTGGGCACGCCCATCGGTCCCACCATCGCGTACAGCGACGACCCCACCTTGCAATTGCGTTGCATCTCGCGCGTCGTCTTTCCGACGGCCTGGATCACGAGCGTGATCGTGCCGCGCTCGCGGTCGAAGTCGGCGATCGTGAGCGGAATGCGCTCGCCGTGCTCGGTCTCCATCACGATCACGAACTGGCCGGGCTTCGCGGCCTTGGCCATCAGTGGATGACGGACCTCGAGCAAGTAGGTCACGGGCGAGAAGTCCTCGCGCGCGACGATCTCGAATGCGCACATGTCAGCGATTCCTGGTTGGGGAGCGCCGCGAGGCGCATGACGGCCCGTGCCGCGCAACGGCGGGGCAAGGGACGGCTCGATGAGCGTGATGCTCGGGCACGACCGCATCCTCCGGCGGCGTCGCGGCCCCATCGCATTCCGCGTGCAGCACCTTGCGCGGACCGCGTCTACCTTGGGCCCGATGCTACGCGGCACGCGCGCCGCCCCGATTTGACTTTGGTCATGGATTGCGCGAACTCCCGAGGGGCTGCCTTCGCACGCGGCGCCGCGGCGGTGGATTGCGGCGGCAGCTTAGAATGGCGGCTCGTCACGAACTCGACAGGCTTCACGATGAACGCTCCCGATGCCCTCCCGGTCCGCTTGACTTCGTTCTCGCACGGAGGCGGGTGCGGCTGCAAGATCGCGCCCGGCGTGCTTCAGGACATCCTCGGCAAGTCACACGCGCCCGTCCCTGCGTCGCTGCTGGTCGGGATCGAGACCTCCGACGACGCCGCGGTCTACAGGATCAACGCCACGCAGGCCATCGTCGCGACGACCGACTTCTTCATGCCGATCGTGGACGACCCGCACGATTTCGGCGCCATCGCCGCGACCAACGCGATCTCGGACGTCTACGCGATGGGCGGCACGCCGCTCTTCGCGCTGGCGCTCGTGGGCATGCCGGTCAACGCCATTCCGCTGCCCGTGATCCGCGAGATCCTGGCCGGCGGCGAGTCGGTGTGCGCACGCGCGGGCATCCCGATCGCGGGCGGCCACACCATCGACTCGGTGGAGCCCATCTACGGCCTCGTCGCCATCGGCCTCGTGCATCCGGACAAGGTCAAGCGCAACGCGGGCGCGCGCCCCGGAGACCGCCTGATCCTCGGCAAGCCCCTGGGCGTGGGCGTCTACAGTGCAGCCCTCA
>CAZIZD010000085.1:0-7313 GCA_964543615.1 uncultured Alcaligenaceae bacterium
CGATGTCGCCCGGCTGCATGAAGCGGATGTTGAAGCTGCCCATCATGCCCGCGATGTTGGGATTCATGCCGTCCCACACGATGCGGCCGGCCTCGTCCTCGTTGAAGCCGTTGTTGAGCATGTGCTTCTGGAAGCGTCCGGACTGCGAGTTGCCGAATCCGACGACGTACTTCGCTCCCGACAGGATCGGATTGGCGGTACCCGCGTCGTCCTTGTCCTTGTAACGGAAGAACGAGATCACGTCGCGCATCGCGGCGTTGCCCACGCCGAGCACGAACGGGTCCTTGGCGGGACGCACGAGCTCGTAGCCGAGCGCGGAATCGAAGCCGCCCTTGATGCACAGGCGCGTCGGGTCGGGCGTCCCCGGGAACGGCACCGTGCGGCAGTCGGCGTACGCGAAGTCGGCGCTGGCGATGGTGACCGCACCCGTCTTGGTGCCGCTCGGCGATTCCTTCGTGAAGGAGATGAGCTTCGAGTTGGCGGAGTTCGTGCTCGCGAGATCGCGGCCCGGCCCCGTCAGCGAAACGGTGGTCGCGTTCTGCCCGTTGGCCTGCTTGGCCACGGCAATGAAGCGATCGACCACCATGCCGGTTACATCCTTGGCGATCGGCACGTCGATACCGAGTTGGCTCGACGACACGCTTGCGATGGGCTGGTCGCCCTGCCACGCGCTATGGAGCAGCACGTCGCCGCGCCGCCACAGGAAGCTGTCGTCGCCCCCCGAGTAAGGAATCGCGATGTTGCCGCGGTTGGGCACGTTGTAGAGCATCGTGCCGGAGGCCTTCGTCATGTCCACCGGCTTGTGGATCGAGAACTGCGCCTTGTACTCGACCTTGCCGTTCGCATTCTTGGGCGCGAAGGTGATGTCGGTGATGATCGCGTTGCGGCGATCGGCGGGATCGAGCTCGCCGTAGGCCGTGCCGCGCAGGAGCTCGTACTTGCCGACCGAGCCGAACGACGCGCCGTTGCCCACGGGCGTCGTCGAATCGATGGTGATCTTGGTGATACGTGCGCTTGCAGCCGACGCTGCGAAGCACAGCGCCGCAGCGACGGCGACGCACGTCATGCGTTTGCGCGATGTAGACGCATCCATTGGGTTTCCTCCTCGTTGGCGAACTGCTTGGAACTTGCCCGCGGGCGCGTCCGGCGCAATGTGCCGGCCCCGCTGCGGCGACCCCTGATCCCCTTCGACGCCGCAGGTTCGAACGCCCGCGACTGTGTATGCAAGCTATGCCGGTCGATATACAAAGTCAACCTGATTTGTATATTGCAGCGCAGCGGATCCGTCCACCGGACCGGGGCGGTTCATTCGCTCCCGCAGCGCGTCAACCGGGGCCGCGGACGACCGCGGCGCGGACCGCGGGCCGCACCGGCAGCGACGCCACGTCGCGCTTCGACTCGCTCAACCGTCCACTCCCGCGAAGCGCAGGATCGCGGGGATCTGTGCCTCGAAGTCCGTGAACGCGTGGCTGCCGCCGCCCCGCACGTACTGGCACGCACCGCCGTAGAAGGCGACCGCTTCCCGATAGTCGAGCACCTCGTCGCCGGTCTCCACGAGCAGGAAGTAACGCTCCGGCCGCGTGATGCGGGCCACGGCCATGGCGCGCAGCTCGTCCAGGTGGGCGTGCGTGACCTCGAACGCCTCGCCGGTGTAGAGGTTGGTCTGGACGCCGAGCGATGTCGCGAGCGCCTCGTACGGACGCACGGCCGGATTGATCATCACCGCGCGCGCGCCGTAGCGTTGCGCGAGGTGCGTGGCGTAGAAGCCGCCGAGGGAACTGCCGACGAAGGTGATCGCGCCGCGAGCGTTGGCATCGACCCAATCGGTGACTTGCCGCATCGCGACGGCGGGACGATGCTGGAGCGCCGGAATGTGAAGGATCGGAGGCGCGGCCAGGGTCGCCACATGCTCCCGCAGGCGCGTCGCCTTGATGCTCGCCGGGGAGCTTCTGAATCCGTGCAGGTAGACGAGCGTGCTCAACGGCTCACCACGCCTGCCGTCATTGGAGCGCCGCCATGAGCTTCTCGTGAATCCCGCCGAAACCGCCGTTGCTCATCACAAGAATGTGATCGCCCGGCTTCGACTCGCGCGCGATCGCCTGCACGAGCGCCGGGAGATCGGACAGGACGCTCGCCTTGCCGCCGAGCGGCGCGAGCGCTCCGCCCACGTCCCATCCGAGATTCGCCGCATAGCAGAACACGCGATCCGCGGCCGCGAGGCTGCCCGGCAGCGCGTCCTTCATCGCGCCGAGTTTCATGGTGTTGGAGCGCGGCTCGAGCACAGCGACGATGCGCGCAGACCCGATCTTGCGCCGCAAGGCCTCGACGGACACCGCGATGGCCGTCGGGTGATGCGCGAAGTCGTCGTACACGGTGATGCCGCGCACCTCCCCTCGCACTTCCATGCGCCGGCGCACGCCTTTGAACTTCGCGAGCGCGTCGAGCGCATGGCGCACGGGAACGCCCGCGTGCCGCGCGGCCGCGATGGCGGCGAGCGCGTTCTGCTGGTTGTGACGGCCGGGAAGATCGAGCGACAGCGTGCCCTGGGCGGCGCCGCCCAGGAGGATCGTTCCATCCATCGCGACGGTCCATCCCGGGCCGTTGCCCGGCACCTCGGCCAGGCCGAAGCGCTCGACCTCGCTCCAGCACCCGCGTCCCAGGACGCGCGCGACCGCGGCGTCGCTGCCGTTCGCAACGATGCGCCCGCGCGGCGGAATCATGCGCACGAGATGGTGGAACTGCGTCTCGATGGCGGCCAGGTCCGGGAAGATGTCGGCGTGGTCGTACTCGAGGTTGTTGAAGATCGCCGTACGCGGGCGGTAATGCACGAACTTCGAGCGCTTGTCGAAAAACGCGGTGTCGTATTCGTCCGCCTCGATCACGAAGAACGCGCTCGGCGTCAGGCGCGCCGACACCGGGAAATCGATCGGCGCGCCGCCGACGAGGAAGCCCGGGGCGAGGCCCGCGTCCTCCAGGATCCACGCGAGCATCGCGGTGGTGGTGGTCTTGCCGTGCGTGCCCGCGACGGCCAGCACCCAGCGGTCGTGCAGCACGTTCTCGTACAGCCACTGCGGACCCGACACGTAGCGGCGCCCGCGATCGAGGATGGCTTCCATCAGGGGGTTGCCGCGCGAGACGACGTTGCCGATCACGAACACGTCGGCCTCGCGCGCCACGCCGTCGAGCTGCGAGGCATCCCACCCTTCCACGAGGTCGATGCCGAGCTTGCCAAGCTGCGTGGACATCGGCGGGTAGACGTTGGCGTCGCAGCCGGTCACGGTGTGGCCGGCGGCCTTGGCGATGGCGGCGATGCCGCCCATGAAGGTGCCGCAGATTCCGAGGATGTGGAGGTGCATGTCGGGCGTGAGGGCGAAGGGTCGTGGTGTCAGGCCGGTGCGGCCGCGGCCGGAACGCGCGCGTGGCGCTTCCATCCGAGGATGAACCACAGGAACGCGAGCGTGTAGCACGCGAGCACGGCCGCGAAGGCGACGCGCAGGCCGCCTGCGGTATCGAGCCCGAATGCGCCGCGCGTGACGTCGACGACGATGCCGATGCCCCACTGCACGACGAAGCTGCCGCCGAACATCATGAGGTTGAGCGTCGTGTTGGTGCGGCCGGTGAACGCGCGCGGGAATCCCTCGCCGAGCGCGGTGAAGCCCAGGACGTTCGACGCCGCGCCGAGACCGTACAGGGACCACCACACGAAGGCGCCGGGAACGCGCAGCTCGATGAGCGCCAGCGCCGCAAAGTTGATCGCGAATCCGCACGCGAACATGTGGCGCGCGTGGATGCCATGGCGGGCGAGGTGCGTGCCGAGGAGGCCGATGAGGAAGTAGCCCGCGATGATCACGCTGTTCATCGCAAGGAGGTAATCCGCGGCGGCTGCGCGCGACATGCCCTGCACTTCCATCATCCACGGCACGGCCCACAGGCCCTGGATGGCCATGAAGGCACCCATCGCGACCGCGCCGAGCGGCGCGATCCACCAGAAGCGCGCATGCACGAGCACGTCGCGCACGCCGGCCGCTTGCGCGGCAAGACCGCCCGACTGCGTGGGCTTTTCGATGTCCGGTACCCGCGCGAAGATGAACACGGCTACAGCCAGCGTGACGGCGGCGAGGATCAGGAACAGCGTGCGCCACTGCACCACGCGCAGCGCGAACTCCACCGGCACCGTGGCAGACAACGCGCCCAGGCCGCCGGCGACCATGATCCAGCCGGAGTACGACGCCTGGCGATCCGGCGGATACCACGCCGCCAGCGCCTTGAGCGGCGCCATGAGGCACGCGCACACGCCGGCGCCGATCACCGCGCGCGCGAGCGTGAGCCCGGCGAGCGTGTGCGACATCGCGAACATCGTGGCCCCCAGCGCGGCAATCGCGAGCAGCACCGGCTCGACCCTGCGCGGCCCGTAGCGGTCGAGGAGTATGCCCACCGGCAGCTGCATCGCGGCGAAAGCGAGGAAGTACGCGCTCGTCAGGAGGCCGAGCGAGGACGGATTGAGCGCGAGCTCGCGCGTGAGCTCCGGCGAGATGACGGCGTTCACGGTGCGGAAGAGGTACGAGAGGAGGTACCCCGCCGCGAACGCGAAGTAGATGCGAAGGAAGTGCAAGTCGGCTCTTTCCCGCAGGCCGGGCTTCTGCCCGGCGCGTCCTAGGAACGGAAGATGAAGTACACCGCGCCCAGGAGGCACAGCCCTGCCCACAGGTAATCGAGCTTGACCGGTTCGCCCATGTACAAAACCGCGAACGGCACGAACACGGTGAGCGTGATCACCTCCTGCATGACCTTGAGCTGCGCGAGCGAGAGCGCGGTGAAGCCGATGCGGTTGGCGGGCACCTGCAACAGGTACTCGAAGAGCGCGATGCCCCACGACACCATCGCGGCGATCCACCATGGGCTGCCCGCGAGGTTCTTCAGGTGGCCGTACCACGCGAACGTCATGAAGAGGTTCGACAGCGTGAGCAGCGCCGCGCAGGCGAGCGCCGGATGGCTCGCGGCGACGGAGGCGATCGTGGGTCCCATGATGCGCGCGATTATCGCATCGCGGCCGCGCCGGGATCGGCGTACACTCCGCCGTCACGCCCCGCGAAGGAGGAAGCAATGGCCTGCCGCATCGCGTTGCCCGTCGTGTTCCTGCTCGCCGCCCTCGCCACGTCCGTGGCCGCTGCCGGCGACGCCAAGGGCACCATCGCCTACAAGGGCGCCACCCTCGAAGTGAAATACGCCTACCTCGTCCAGACGATCGACGCGATGAGCAACGCGCCGATGCGGCGGATCATCCTTTCGAGCAAGGACATCGGCCCCAAGATCGCGTCGTGCGCCAAGATGTCGTGCGTGGACGGCGACCTGGGCGAGGGCCTCGAGGTCGACTTCGTGCCGGGTCCGCGCCTCAACTACTGGCTCGTGATGAACGGCCAGAAGGTGCAGTACTCCGGCACGGAACCCAAGGCGTCCTTCGCGGCCGGTACCGACGACGCGAAGAAGATCGCGGGCACGCTGCGCTTCGACAAGACGTCCGCTGGCGGCCCCAAGGTGGACGTGCAGTTCGACGCTGGCTTCGTCAAAGAGCTCAAATGAAGTGAGCCCCCAAGGGCGAACAGACGAGCCACGCGGAGCGGGGCGGTCGTCCATGAAACTGATGGTGGCGCTCGTGCTCGCGGCGTTCGCCGCGGGCGCGGCGGCGCAGGACACGCGCGCCATCCAGATCCGCGAGGCGCAGCGCACCGACGATCGCACCTTTGCGTACTTCGGCCAGTTCAAGGCGGCGCTCGTCGCGCGCTTCGGCGCCGATCCGCTCCTGTCCATGCTCAAGTTCGACGAGCAGGAAGGCCAGGCGCTGGTGCACGCCGCGCCCTCGAGTCCGGCGGAGCACGTCATCTTCCAGACCGGCAAGTGGATCTCGACCGACGGGCGCCAGTTCAAGCCGTGGGCGCCCGAAGCCGATCCCGGCATCGCGCGCTTTCGCCTGTCCGCGGTGCGCGAGGCCTTCCTGCGCGACAAGTTCAAGGCCCATCGCGCGCGGGCAGCCAATGCCGCCGACCACATGGGTGCCGTGACCATCGGCTACTTCGGCAATCCGTTCAACCGCACGATCGTCGAGATAGGCGTCGTGAGCATGTCGTCGCCCTCGTTCAAGATGTCGGTGATCGCCTTCGACTTCGCGACCGGTGCGCAGCTCGACGTCGACGCGGCCATCGCGCAGGTCAAGGCGCAGAACGAGGCGGCGCAGGCCCAGCGCGCCGCCGCCCGCAAGGAGGCCGACAAGCGCGACCTGCGCAAGGAGATGCCGGACGTTCTAGCCGCCTACCGCCGCGACGTCGGCAGCGGCAAGCTCATGGGGCTGTGGGTCGCACGCGCCAAGGTGACGTTCATCCAGTCCGACGGCCTCATGACGGATTACGACCGGCTCGGCGCGTTCAAGAAGCGCGACAGCAAGTACGACTCGATCTGGATGTGCCGCGATGGGTTCGACGAGCGCGAGATCGACTGGGCGGGCTTTCCCACGCTGGTGGAGAAGGCGATGCTCGCGGGGAACCTCGACGAGGAGGACCGCGACCACGCCGAGTTCAGCGTCGAGCGGCCGCGCGAGTGCGGCCCCGTCACCATCGAGGTCAAGTTCGCCAACTACAAGTCGCCGCAGCCCTACTCCGCCTTCGATGTGAAAGGCCGGCTGCTTCGCACGCGATGATGCGCAAGGCCCTCGCCTCGATCGCCGCCGCCTCTATTCTTGCGCTCGCGGGCTGCGGGACCATTCCCGAGCAGGAGTGCCCCAAGGTCGACTGGTACGAGCTCGGATTGAAGGACGGGCGCGCAGGCTATCCGCCCGAGCGCATCGCGGAGCATCGCGAGGCCTGCAAGGGTGCGCAGGTGGAGCCCGACGAGTTGCGCTACCTGCAGGGCCGCAAGGCTGGGATCAACGAGTACTGCCAGCCGCCGAACGCGTTTCGTGACGGCCTCGCGGGCAACGAGTACCACGGCATGTGTGACGCGACGTTCGCGCGCAACCACGCGGCGGCCCTGCGCGTGGCCACGCTGCGGCGCGCGATCGAGCGCAACCGCGGCGACGTCTCGTGGCGCGAGTCGGAGATCCGCAGCGACAAGACCTCGGACTCGCGGCGTGCGCAACTTCGCAACGAGGTGCGCGATCTCGACTACCAGCGCAGCGCGCTGCGAGAGGACCTGACGCGCGCCGAGCGCGACCTCGACCGCCTGATGGCGGCGCAGCCTCCCGCGCCGGCGGCGGTCGCGCCGCCTCCGCCCGTCGTGCCCCCGCCGCCGGCGGTTCAGGTGAGCCCCGCGGGAACTGCGAC
>CAZIZD010000085.1:7323-7853 GCA_964543615.1 uncultured Alcaligenaceae bacterium
CCGGCGCGGCGTCGCCGGCACGCTGGTGGTCGATGGTGTGACCATGCCGCTTCGCTTCGCCTACACGTTCGTCGCACCCGACGCGCTCGACAGGCTCACGAAGCGGCCCATGCTGCTGCTCACGCAGGACCCGATCCCGCCCGCTGCGATCGGTGGGGCGCAGGACCTCGATCGCGTGCTCGCCTCGCTTCCAGCTTACGTGCTCGTGATCCGTAACGATGCGAAGCCGCCCAGGATCGCGATGGTGGTCTGGCATCCCAAGCTCGGCGCCGCGCCTGCGGTCGAGAAGGACGCAGGCCGGTCGGGTGTGGTGAAGTTCGACGCCTATGGATCGCAGCGCATCGCGGGGGCACTCGCGTCGCCGGGCAACGGCAAGAGCGCGTACGCGTGGAACAAGGCGATCCGGCTCGACGCGAAGTTCGACGCTCCGCTGTCGCGCAACTTCTAGGCCGGCATCGTCACCGTCACCACGACGCCGCGGCCGTCCTTGCGGTTGGCGGTGACCAGCTGCAGGTAGTCGACCACGACAA
>CAZIZD010000085.1:7863-13529 GCA_964543615.1 uncultured Alcaligenaceae bacterium
GCGGCTGACGCCGTGCCGCGATGGAACTGCGCGATGACGCGCACGATGTAGAGCCCCAGTCCGAGATGCGGGCCGCTGCCGCCGGCATTTCCGCCGCCGGCCTCGCGAACGGAGACCATCGACTCGAAGAGCCGCCCTTCCATGCCCTCGGGCAGCGGCGGTCCCTCGTTGGCGACCGAGAGTACGGCGTGCCCGCCCTCGCGGACGACGCGCACGTCGATCGGACGCTCGCCCGCGAACTCGACCGCGTTGGAGAGCAGCTTGTCGAGCATCTGCGCGGCGAGATCCGGTGACCCTTCCACGACGACGCGCTCGGCCGGAGGCTCGTACGCAAGGCTCGCGGCCGGATACGCCATGCGAAAGCCGGCCACGCAGCTCGCGGCGACCTGGTCGAGCGCGAACGGTTCGCGCGCGACATCCGACAGGCCTTGCTCGAGCCGCGACGCCTCGGTCATGCGGGTGAGGATCTGCGTCAGGCGCGCCACGCCGTCGCGCGCCCGCCCGATGTAGACCCGCGCATCCTCCGGCAGCGACGTCGCATTCAGATTGTCGAGTGAGCTTCGCACCACCGCGATGGGCGTGCGCAGCTCGTGGGAAAGGCGGCTCGCCATCTTCTCCTGGTACGCCGCGTATTCCGAGAGCCTCGCGAGCACGTCGCTGAAGCTGCGCGACAGGTCGCCGATCTCGTCGCGCGCATCGGAGCTTGCGAGCGGCGCGCGCATGCGACCTTCCTCGTCGATCGCGCGCTCCGCATCGTCGCGCAGGCGCCGTATGCGCGCCGTCAGCCACGTGGCGTAGGCGGTGAGCGCGAGCGATCCGACCAGCAGCACCGCGAGCACGATGTTGAAGAGACGCTCGAACGCGCGGTTGCGCTGCGCAAGCACGGCGTTGCCGGTCTGCTCGGCGATGACGACGCCGCGCACCTCGTCGCCCACCCACACCGGATGCGCGGCGCTCACGATCGTGGCCTTGCCGTCCGACGTCGGGCGCCGGTCCGTGGTGAGGATGCCCGCGAGCGCGCCTTCCACGTCGCGGCCGCGCGGCGCGCCCTGCGCGGCCGCATCGTCGGTGAAGTCCTCGTACGGCTGCGCGAGAAACAGCGCGTACAGCCGGCCCATCAATCGCGCGCCCCACGACCCGCCGCCCGGCTCGGCCGGCTGCGCGAGTGTTCCCGCGCGCGCGAGCACGACCCCGTCGCGGTCGATCACCCAGATGCGCGCCGTGGTGCGCGACAGTCCCTCGATGATCTGCGCAATTTCGGGGGACGCAGACGGCGGCAGGGTCGCGCCGTTGCCGGCGCGCGTGTCCGCGCGCTCGCGTGCGAACGAAGCGATGGGGTCGGGCGGCGTGGCGAACAGGCGCGGCCGGTCGTGCAACGCCGTGGCCACCGCCTGCGCAGTGCCCGCGAGCGTGCCCTCCTGCGCGTCGCGCAGCACGCGCTCGAGCTCGCGCACGTACTCGTAGCCAAGCCACGGCAGCGCGAGGAAGACCGTGAGGACCAGGAGGAGCTGCGCGCGGATCGAGAGCGCGATGCGCGGCATCGTCGATGTCCTAGTCCCGCCAGCGGTAGCCCATGCCGTACACCGTGTCGATGCGGTCGAACGACGCGTCGACGGCCATGAACTTCCTGCGGATGCGCTTGATGTGCGAAGTGATGGTGCTGTCGTCCACGACGATGCTGGCGTCGCGCATCAGCGCGTCGCGGTCCTTCACGTGCCCCGGGTGCCGCGCGAGCGCGTGCACCATCCAGAACTCGGTGAGCGTGAGGTCCACGCGCGCGCCGTTCCAGTCGGCGGTCAGGCGCTTGACGTCGATGCGCAGGGGGCCTCGCTCGACGATGTCATCGGTGGACGGCGGTGCGGCAAGGAGCTCGCTCCTGCGAAACAGCGCGGCGATGCGCGCCGCGAGGTGCGGCAGGCTCGCGTCCTTGGTCAGGTAGTCGTCGGCGCCGAGGCGCAGGCCCGCCACGATGTCGAAATCGGAATCGCGCGCCGACAGGAAGATGATCGGCACCGTCGCCGACAGGGCGCGCAGCTCGCGCGTGAGCGTGAAGCCACCGTCCACCTCGTCGCCGAGGCCGATGTCGACGAGCGCGAGATCGGGCAGGCGGGTGCGGAACGCTGCCATGGCGTCGGGCCGGTTCGCATAGGCCGCCACCTCGTAACCGTGACGGCGCAGCGCGTCCGCGTAGTTGGCGCGGATGGTGGGTTCGTCCTCGACGATTGCGATTCTTCGCATGGCCCGAAGGGTACACCGCGTGCGCCGCTCGAATCGGCGCGTCGATGCGTTTGCCATCGGTTTGCCACTTTTGTTCCGCAGCCCGCCCCTTTTTCCGCCGGGCGGCGCCTCGATCCCCGCGCGTAATGCGTCCCATCGAGGGCGTGCCGCCGGCGGGCGCCCCGACCCTCGGGAAAAGGGCAACCCCACCGCCGGCACTCCGAACAAAGAGGGGCGGGCGGACATCATGGCGGACGGGCAAAGGATCCAGACGGTCAACGGACTCTCCTTCGCGCGGGGGCACTGGCGGCAGCTCGCGCGCTTCGTGCTCGAGGGACTGGCGGCGGGGCTGGTGGCAAGCCTTGTGTTCGGGCTTGCGGTGTTCATCGTCACCAGCCCCGCCCTTGCGGCCGCGCCGCAGGCCACCGGCGGGCTCTACCTCAAGGGCGAAGACGGCACGCGCGTCGCCACCCCGCTCGTCTTCACCGACGTTCGCATGAGCGTCACCGGCATCGTCAATCGCGTCACGGTCGAGCAGCGCTTCGTCAATCCGACCGGCGAATGGAAGGAAGGCGTATACGTCTTCCCGCTCCCCGAGAAGGCCGCCGTCGACCACCTGCGCATGAAGGTCGGCGAGCGCGTGATCGAGGGCATGATCAAGGAGCGCGGCGAGGCCAGGCGCACCTACGAGACGGCGAAGTCCGAAGGCCGCAAGGCAACGCTCCTCGACGAGGAGCGTCCCAACATGTTTACGACCAGCGTCGCGAACATCGGGCCGCACGACGAGGTCGTGGTGGCGATCGAGTACCAGGAGACGGCGCGCTACGACGAGGGCACGTTCCGCCTGCGCTTCCCGATGGCGATCACGCCGCGCTACGTCCCCGGCGAAGCGATGGCCTCGCTCGGGGAACGTGCCGGCGGGTTGCAGCCGACGCAGGCGGTCGTCGACGCCGACCGCATCACCCCGCCGGTCGTTGCGCGCAGCGAGGGCTACGTGCTGCCCGTGCGCATGACCATCGACCTCGACACGGGGGTGCCGGTGGCGAGCGTGTCGAGCACGTATCACCCGATGAACGTCCAGGCGCAGGGCAATCATCGCTACCGCCTCACGCTGCAGGACGCCCCCGTGCCGGCGGCGCGCGACTTCGAGCTCGCGTGGACGCCAAGCGTTGGCGCCGCGCCCACGACCGCGCTTTTCACGGAAACCAGGGGCAGCAGGACGTACGCGCTCCTGATGGCGCTGCCGCCGGCACTTGCCAAGTCCGCGCCGCGCGTTCCACGCGAAGTGACGTACATCGTCGACACGTCGGGCTCGATGGAAGGCGTGTCGATGGCGCAGGCACGCGACGCGCTCGCGATGGCGCTCGACCGCCTGCAGCCGGGCGACCGCTTCAACGTGATCGAGTTCAACTCGACGACGCGCTCGCTGTTCGCAGCGCCCGTCGACGTCGACGACACCACGATGCAGCGCGCCAAGCAGTTCGTCGCGGGATTGCGCGCGCGCGGCGGCACCGAGATGCTGCCCGCGCTCGAGATCGCGCTCGCCGGTCCGCGCGAGGCGTCGATGCTGCGCCAGGTCGTGTTCCTGACCGACGGCGCGGTCGGCAACGAGGATGCAATCCTCTCGCTCGTGGGCGCGCGCATCGGCGACCGGCGGCTGTTCACGGTGGGCATCGGCCCCGCGCCCAACATGTTCTTCATGACCAAGGCCGCGCAGTTCGGGCGCGGCACGTACACCGCGATCGGGGACGTACGCGAGGTGAAGGAGAAGATGACCGCGCTCTTCCGCAAGCTCGAATCGCCGGCGCTGACCGACATCGAGGTTGCGTGGCCCGCGGGCGCGGACGTGTGGCCGCGCGTGGTTCCCGACCTCTACGCGGGCGAGCCCATCGTCGTGAGCGCGGCCTACGACACGGGCGCGGCGGCAGGCAACATCGCGGTGTCCGGCCGGCGGGCAGGCGCGGTGTGGAGCACGCTTCTTCCCGGGACGTCGAGCGTGGAAGAGAGCGGCGTAGGCGTGCTGTGGGCGCGCGCGAAGATCGACGCGCTCATGGATGCCGGCCGCCGCGGCGCGCCGCAGGAGGACATCCGCGCCGCGGTGATCGACGTCGCACTCGCGCACCATCTCGTCAGCAAGTTCACGAGCCTCGTCGCGGTCGACGTGACCCCGACCAAGGCCATGGGCATCGCGGCGTCCAAAACCGCGGTGCCCGGCAATATTCCCGAAGGCCTCACCGGCTTCGACCATCTGCCGCGCACGGCCACGCCCGCACCGCTCCTGATGCTCGCCGGTGCGGTGGGAATGCTGCTCGCCGCCGCGCTGACCTTCGTCGCGAGGATCCCGCGCGCCATAGCGTCGATCGCGGTGCTGGCGCTCGGAGTTTCGCTCGCGACCACGGACGCCGATGCAGAACCTCGGCGCCCGGCGGCGAGGAACCATCTGCTCCTCCCCGGTCACTACGACGGCGATGCGGGCTCGTTCGACGCCCTCCCGGGCGACGTTCCCGAGACCGGCTGGTTCGTGATCGTAAAGGACGCCGCGGGGGTCTATCTCAACCGCATTCCCGACACGCCCGGACAGCGGCCCGCGTTCATGCGCGAGCTCGAGCGCGCGACGCTCGACAACAGCGCGACGCTGCAGTCGGCGCTCGGACAGCTCTACTACGTGAACCTGCCGCGTGCCGCGCTGCGTGCCGGACCCGTCGTCGAAGTGCCGTTGCGCCGCCGCGCGCTCGTTCCCGTCAACGGCCGCACCTATGCCCTCACGCTCGGCGCCACGCCCTTCTCGCTCACGGTCGGAAACGGATTCGACGGACGCGCAGGCGCGCACTACGTGATCGAGCATCGGGGGGCGCGCTACGAGTACCTGCTCGACGGCTTCGGATGGGACAGCGAGATCCAGGTCGCGGGCGACTTGGACCGCGACGGCCTGCCCGACTTCGTGGTGTACGTGAACGGCAACAACGCTGGCACGTGGTACGTGCTGCTGTCGAGCGAAGCGAAGCCGGGCATGAACAGGCCCGCGGCATCGCTGAGTGTGCACGGATGCTGAGCTACCGCAGGAGGATTGCCATGCGAGCGAAGGGCCGACCCGAGCTCGCGTTGCGCCCCCTCGGGGGTCAGCGAGCAAGGCAGCTGGGCGAGCGTGGGGACGAATGTCCCGCCACGGTCGATCGGGGAGGACCTTTCGCGAGCGCGAACGGTTCCGCACGCAACTGGATGAGGGCGGCGGCGCCGGGCATTGCCTTCAAAGGCCTGCCGGCTCGCGAGTCTTCCCCGATCGGCCGCGGCAACAACGCGATACGGTCTCGTCGACCCTGGCTCGCAATCTGTATCACGTTGATCGCGATCGCCGGCGCTTCCGCCTTCGGCGGCGGGGTTTACCTCCACGCCAAGGCGCAGGTCGCGCAATGGCTCGCAGAGTTTCAGGAGCGGATGCGGGAAGCCGG
>CAZIZD010000086.1:0-13524 GCA_964543615.1 uncultured Alcaligenaceae bacterium
CCGATCTCGCGCACGATGCCCGCGCCCTCGTGCCCGAGGATCGCGGGGAACAGTCCCTCGGGGTCGGCGCCCGAGCGCGTGAACTCGTCGGTGTGACAGATGCCCGTGGCCATGATCTCCACGAGCACCTCTCCGGCGCGCGGGCCTTCGAGATCGACGGTCTCGACGGTCAGCGGCGCGCCCGCGCGGTGAGACACGGCAGCACGAACCTTCATCGGGCAATCCTCCTTCGTGGGTGGTGCGTCATTTTGGCCCATCGGCGTTAGACTCGCCTCTTGGCTACCGATATTCGACCCTTCACGCTCGAGGTCGCCGACGCGGACATCGCCGACCTCGCGGCCCGGCTCGCCCGCGTGCGCTGGCCCGACGAGCCTCCGGCCGACGTCCCCGGTGCGGCTTGGCGTTACGGCACATCGCTCGCCTTCATGCGCGAGCTCGTGGATCACTGGCAGCACCGCTACGACTGGCGCAAGACGGAGCGCGAGCTCAACGCGCTTCCGCAGTACGTCACGAACATCGACGGCATCGACGTGCATTTCATCCACTTGCCTGGACGCAAGCCGGACGCGAAGCCTCTCTTGCTGTCGCACGGATGGCCGGGCTCGGTCCTCGAGTTCGTCAAGCTCATGCCGCTGCTCGCGGACGATTTCACGCTCGTGGTGCCTTCGTTGCCGGGTTACACGCTTTCGTTCCGGCCCGGCCAGCGGCGCTGCGCGCTGCCCGAGATCGGCGCCATGTTCGACACGCTGATGACGCGGCTCGGCCATGCGCGCTACGGCGCGCAAGGCGGTGACTGGGGATCGTTCGTCACGGCCTGGCTCGGTGCCAATCGTCCGGACCGAGTGACCGGCATCCACTTGAACCTCATGCCGCTGCGCCGCGACGCTGCGATGTTCGCCGACCCCACGGAGGACGAGCGACGGTACCTCTCCGAACTCGAGACGTGGCTCAAGGAGGAAGTGGGATACCAGTGGATCCAGGGCACGCGGCCGCAGACGCTCGCGTTCGCGTTGTCGGACTCGCCCGTGGGGCTTGCGGCATGGTTCGCCGAGAAATTTCGCGCGTGGACCGACTGCGACGGCGATCCGCGCAACGCGCTCACCATGGACGAGATGCTGGGCGACATCTGCCTCTACTGGTTCACCAACTGCATCGGCGCCTCGTTCTGGCCCTACTACGCGCGCATGCACGGGCCGTGGCCGATCGACGGCACCATCGGCGTGCCGGCCGGCTATTGCGAGTTCCCGCGCGAGATCCTGCGTCCACCGCGCGAATCGGCGGCGCGCGTGTTCAAGGATATCCGCCGCTGGACCGTGATGGACCAGGGCGGCCACTTCGCGGCGCTCGAGCAGCCGCAGGCGCTTGCAAACGAGATCCGCGCGTTCTTCCGCGACCTCGACTGAGCCTGCACCTTACTACGAAGACACGATGGACCTCGATCCCAACGTCACATCCAACCTGCGGCGCGCCACGCGCCATGCGTCCGTCGACACCGATCCCGAGGAGACGCGCGAGTGGCTCGACGCGCTCGAATCGGTGGTGCGCGTCGCGGGTCACGAGCGCGCGCTCGCCCTGCTGCAACTGGTCGAGGAACAGGCACAGCAGCGCGGCATCGTGGCCAACGTGCCGCCCTACTCCGCCTACCGCAACACGATCCCGGTCGAGCAGGAAGGGCCGTATCCCGGCGACCTCGCGATCGAGGAGCGGCTCACGGGCATCATGCGCTGGAACGCGCTCGCAATGGTCGTGCGCGCGAACATGGCGTACGGCGAGCTCGGCGGCCACATCGGCAGCTACGCGTCCGCCGCCGAGATCTTCGAGACCGGGTTCAACCATTTCTTCCGCGCCGACGACGGCCGTGGCGGTGACCTCGTCTTCTTCCAGCCGCACTCCGCCCCCGGCGTCTACGCGCGCGCGTTTCTCGAAGGACGCCTCGACGCATCGCGTCTTGCCAACTACCGGCAGGAGGTCGGCGGACAAGGTCTCTCCTCCTATCCGCATCCCTGGCTCATGCCCGGGTTCTGGCAGCTGCCCACCGGATCGATGGGGCTTGGTCCGATCAGTGCCATCTACCAGGCGCGGTTCATGCGCTACCTCCGGCATCGTGGCCTCGCGGAAACGTCGCATCGCCGGGTGTGGGGCGTGTTCGGCGACGGCGAGATGGACGAGCCCGAGTCGATCGGCGCGCTGACGCTCGCAGCGCGCGAGAATCTCGACAACCTCACCTTCGTCATCAACTGCAACCTGCAGCGGCTCGACGGTCCGGTGCGCGGCAACGGCCAGATCATCCAGGAGCTCGAGTCGCTCTTCCGCGGCGCGGGATGGAACGTGATCAAGGTCCTGTGGGGCAGCGACTGGGATCGCCTCTTCGCGCGCGACAAGACGCACAGCCTCCTGCGCGCGTTCGCGGAGACGCCGGACGGCGAGTACCAGACGCTCGGCGCGAAGGACGGACGCTACAACCTCGAGCACTTCTTCGGACGCGCGCCCGAGCTGCGCGAGATCGTCGAGGAGATGAGCGAGGCGGAGATCGACGCGCTGCGCCGCGGCGGACACGACCTCTCCAAGCTGTATCACGCGTTTCGCGCGGCGACGCTGCACCGCGGACAGCCCTCCGTCATTCTCGCCAAGACCAAGAAGGGGTTCGGCATGGGCGAGGCCGGCGAATCGCGCATGACCGTGCACCAGCAGAAGAAGCTCGACGTCGAGGCGCTCGTGCGCTTCCGCGACCGCTTCGGCCTGCCCATCGGCGATGCCGACGTCGAGGCGCTCACCTTCTATCGCCCCGGCGAGGACAGCGCCGAAATGCGGTACCTGCGCGAGCGCCGCGCAGCGCTCGGCGGACCATTGCCCGCCCGGCGGCGCACGGGCGAGACGGTGGCGGTGCCGGATCTCGCAACCTATGCGCAGTTCGCGCTTGCGGCCGACGGGAAGGAGATGTCCACGACGGTCGCCGCGGTGCGCATCCTGGGCGCGCTCCTCAAGGACCGCACGCTGGGGCCTCGCGTGGTGCCCATCGTCGCCGACGAGGCGCGCACGTTCGGCATGGCCAATCTCTTCCGGCAAGTGGGCATCTACGCGCCCGCGGGACAGCAGTACGAGCCCGAGGATGCCGGCTCGATGCTCTATTACCGCGAGGCGCCGGACGGGCAGCTCCTGGAGGAAGGCATCACCGAAGCGGGCGCGCTCGCGTCGTGGACCGCCGCCGCCACGTCGTACAGCGCGCACGGCACCACCATGCTGCCGTTCTACATCTACTACTCGATGTTCGGCTTCCAGCGCGTGGGCGACCTCATCTGGGCGGCCGCCGACCAGCGCGCGCGCGGGTTCCTCATCGGCGCGACGGCGGGACGCACGACGCTCGGCGGCGAAGGCCTGCAGCATCAGGACGGCAGCAGTCACGTGATGGCCGCGGCCGTGCCCAACTGTCGCGCTTACGACCCCGCGTTCGCATGCGAGCTCGCGGTGATCCTCGATCACGGGATGCGCCGCATGTTGGAGGAACAGGCCGACGAGTTCTACTACGTGACCGTGATGAACGAGAGCTACGCGCAGCCCTCGCTGCCCGAAGGGGCGGCCGGGGACATCGTGCGCGGCATGTACCGGCTTGCGGTGCACGGCCAAGGTCCGGCTGCGGTGCGCCTCGTCGGCAGCGGCGCCATCCTGCGCGAGGTCGACGCGGCCGCGCGCATGCTCGCGCAGGACTGGAACGTGGCAAGCGAGGTGTTCAGCGCGACGAGCTTCTCCGAGCTGGCGCGCGACGCGCGGGACGTGGAACGGTGGAACCGGCTGCATCCGCGCGAGACCCCGCGCACCAGTCACGTCGCGGCCCTACTTGCGGGCGATGCACCCATCGTGGCGGCAACCGACTACGTGCGCGCGTATCCGCAGCTCGTCGCGTCGTACGTGCGCGCTCCGTTCACCGCACTCGGCACCGATGGATTCGGCCGCAGCGACACGCGCGCGGCGCTGCGCGGATTCTTCGAGGTGAGCCGCGAGCACGTCGTGGTCGCGGCTCTGGCCGCGATCTCGCGCGAACACGCGGCGGAGGCCATCGCGCGCTACGGCATCGATGCTGGAGCGGCGCCCTCGTGGCTGCGGTAGCATGCGACTGTAAGCATCCGAGGAGCGACCCGTCGTGAACGAGGACAACCAGGTCCGCAACGCCGCATGCCAGCACCTGGCGCAGAGCGCCGGCAGGAAGCCCGTCTTTCTCGACGTGGGGGCGATGGGCGGGCCGCAGTCGCCCCAGTTCGAGTTTCTGTGCCGCAACGACCTCGTCACTTATGTGGGCCTCGAGCCGCAGGCGGTGGAGTGCGAGAAGCTGAAGAAGTCCTTCCCGTGCGGAATCTTCCTGCAAGAGGCCGTCGGCAACCTCGAGGGTGAAATGCCGCTGCACCTGACGGTCAGCCCCGGATGCATCTCCGTGCTGGAGCCCAACGGCGCATTGCTGAAGGAGTATCCGATCGCGACCTGCTTCGAGGTCCAAGGGAAGTCCAAGGTCCGCCTCACCACCATCCGAAAGCTGGTGCGGGAAGGGCGCATGCCCCCACCCGACTTCATCAAGTGCGACGTGCAGGGATATGACTTCGAGGTGCTGGAGGGCTGCGGCGACGTCCTCGACACCACGCTGGCGATCGAGGTCGAATGCCAGTTCAAGCAGATCTACAAGGACCAGAAGACCTTCTTCGAGGTCAAGCGCCTCCTCGAGTCCCATGGGTTCATCCTGCGCGACTTCCGCCACCAGGGCGCGTTCGAGTACGAGGTGGTCGAAGTCAACGCGTTCTTCTCCAAGCGCCCGCACCTGGCGGGAGCCGACCTGCCCCTTGTGAAGCTCTGGGAGTTCGCAACCCGGATCGAGTCCCCCGCGTCGTTCGCCCAGATCAAGCGTGCCAGCGGAGACGCCCCGGTGTTCAGGAACGTAACGCCCGCGATGGACAGCGCGGTCGTGTTCCAGTAGGCCAACGCTGCGGTAACATTGATCGCATGAACACGACCTCACGCCTCCTTGCCGCATGCGCGCTTGCGCTCGCGCCACTTGCGTCGCTCGCCGCCGATGCACCGTACGTTCCCACGCCGTCGGCGATCGTCGATCGCATGCTGACCCTCGCCAAGGTGGGTCCGGGCGACTACGTGATCGACCTGGGGTCCGGCGACGGGCGCCTCGTCATCACCTCGGTGGAGAAGTACAAGGCCAAGGGCGGCATGGGCGTGGACATCGATCCCAAGCTCGTCAAGCTGTCGAACGAGAACGCCGCGAAGGCCGGCGTGGCCGACCGCGTCAAGTTCGTCGAGGGCGACCTCTTCAAGACGGACACGAGCGGGGCCACGGTCGTCACGCTGTATCTCCTGCCCAGCATGCTGGGCGACGTGGAGAAGAAGCTCGCCAAGGAATTGAAGCCCGGCACGCGCGTGATCTCGCACGACTATCCGCTGCCGTCGTGGAAGCACGTCGACGTCGTGTCGTTCGAATCGGACGAGAAGATCCCGATCTCGGGAACCAAGCGGACGGTGCTGCTGCTCTACCGAGTGCCGGAGAAGTAAGGCCGCTCTAGCGTGCCGCCAGCGCGCCATCGCGCGCGGTGCGGGCCATCAGCACTTCCACGGCGCGGCGAAGCTCCGCCATCTCGTTCTCGTAGCGGGCATGCAGCGACGCGATCTCGCGTGCCTGCTCCGCAACCTTTGCCTCGAGCTTCTCGTTGAGCCCCTGGATTGCGGCGAGCGCGACGCCGTCGGCGTCCTGCTGCCCGATCGACAAGTCGGAGCCACCGAGCCCGAACGCACCGTAGAAGTCCTGCGCGGTCGGACCGTAGTGACGGTGATGCGCGTTGGTGCCCTTCGGATTCCACTGGTAGAGCGGCATCGCGGCCACCTTGTCGAGGACGGCGCGGCCGTCGAGCCGCTCGAGATTCTGCTTCTGGTTGCGGTCCGACGAGCAGCTCCAGCTGCCGCCGTTGACCACGCTGCAGGTCCAGGCCGGCTGGTTGAAGAAGTCGACGCCGAGGACAACGCGCATGCCGCCGGTCGCGCGCAGCGCGAACTCGTTGCTCGCGTTGCTGAAGAACGCGAAGCCGAGGGCATCGGCCCATACGAAGCTGCCCGTGTGCATCGCGCGGGCGGCCATGCCGGCGGCGAGCGAGTAGTCGCCGCTCGCGATGTTGCCGTGCCCGCCCGGAACCGTGGCGGCATTTGCGGTCGCTCCGTTGAAGTACCCGCCGCCGACCGTGGCAGACCCGCCGCTTGCGACGTTTTGCGAACCTCCTGCGACGGTCGTATTGCCATTGGTCGCGGCATTGAGCTCGCCGCCGCCGACGGTGGCACTCTGCGCACTCGCGGTATTGAGGGAGCCGCCAGCTACCGTCGCCCAGAAGGCGCTTGCCGTGTTGCTCTTTCCGCCGCCAACCGACGCGAAACTGTCGACCGCGACGTTGCTCATGCCGCCGCTCACGGTGGAATAGTCCGCGCCGCCGACGTTCGCGCAGTTGCGCGTGCCGGTTCCGAGAACCGGATCGTCGCAGTCGCTTCCCGTGCGCCCCCCGCCGGCGATGGTCGCGCCGCGCACGCCTGCCGTCACGCTGTTCGCGGCGTTTCCGCCCACGACGTTCCCGCTGACGGCGTCGGGCTGGTAGCGCATCACGCGGCTGCCGTTCACGCGAATGTCGAGCGCATTGTTGTCGGCCGTCCCGAGCACCGCGGTGCCGGCAAACGCGTTGCCGCCCTGCCGGAAGAAGTTGCTGGTGAGCGTCGTCGATGCCGGATCGACGGCCATCGTCCCGGTCGTGGTGATGGTGCCCCCGGTAAGTCCCGCACCCGCCGTGATGCTCGTGACCGTCCCGCCGCTGTTGTTGTCGCCCGCGCACGTCCACGATCCGGCGCCGTTGCTCTTCGCGACCTGGCCGTTGGTGCAGGACTGCGGCAGCTGGTAGCTCGTCGCGATCGACAGCGTTCCGCACGCCGTGATCGGCCCGCCGGCGAGTCCCGTGCCGCTCCCGACGCTCGTCACCGTTCCGCCGCTGTTCGTGTCCGCACCGCACGCCCATGCGCTTCCGCTCCACTTGGGAACCTGGTTGGACGCACACGCGGTTGTAGGAAGCAACTGCGTCGCCGCGAGGCCGATCGTCCCGGTGCTCGTGATCGGCCCGCCGGTGAGTCCCGGCCCCGTGCCCACGGCCTCCACCCGCACGTTGCCCAGGCGATTCATGAAGGCCGCCATTGCCGCTCGCGACACGTTGGCGTCCGGGCAGTACAGACGGTGGTTCGCGTCGATCACCTGGCATCCCAGCGTGATCCCGTTCTGCGCCATCCACGTGATGTAGCCGCAGAAGGGGTCCGACGCCGCAACGTCGTCGAACACCCACGGCGAGACACCGGGGCAGAACTGCGCGCGCGCAGGACTCGAAAGTGCGAGCATCGTCGCGGCGAACACGATCGGCAACAGTCTGCGCATGGCAATCTCCCGTTCGTTCATCGGTCCGCAGGCGACTGCGGCGCCAGCGTGCAGGGGAGTATCGGCGCGCGACTGCGCACCGTCAACGCGGGTGCCGCCTTCGTCGGGCGGACCGCTACGTAGGCATGCGCGCGAACATCGGGATCGCCGCCACGTCTGCGAAGCCGAGGCCCAGGTACACCGGGTGGCCGGCGGAAGAGGATTGCAGGACACCGACGCGATAGCCCAGCGCACGTGCCATTCGCAGCGGCTGCGCCGTCACGTGCGCTCCGAGGCCGCGCTTGCGATGCTCCTCTCGCGTGGCCACGCAATAAATGCCGGCCACGCCTTCGGCGAGGAACAGCATCGAAGTCGCCGCGACCGCACCGTCGGACTCCACGGAGAAGAACTGGATTGCGGCGTCGGGCGCCATATCCGCGCCGACGTCCGCCGGCGCGAATCGGCGCCCGAGCGATAGCGGCATGTGATACCCGGCGGCGAGCGCCTCGGCCCACGCATCGCCCGACGCATCGGGACCGGCACGCCGCAACGTGTATCCGTCCGGTAGCGTTGTCGGCGCGAGTCGATCGATGTCGACCGCCATCGCGGGCATGCGCCCGATGTCCACGAAGCCCTGATCGAGCAACGCCCCCGACGCCGACGCCGACGCGCCGCTCGGGAACAGCACGGTCGAAGGCAGGTTGCCGTGCACGAGCGGCGCGGTCGCTTCGCGCATCGACTGCGCGTCGCTTTCGTCCGCGGCGATCACCATGTTGCCCATCGGATGCGGCTCGCGCGTGATCCAGCGGAGGTACTGTGCGCCAAGCTCGCCGCCGCTTTCACGCGTCATCGTGCGGAATACGAGGTCGAGGTGGGTGGCGGCGCGCAGGCCGATGGCGCTGCCGCACGCGGCGACGGAGGAAGCGACGGACATGTCGTTGGGAGCGGCGCCGCTCGCGGGCCGCGTTGATCGCGAGTCCGCCAGTGTCCTATCGCGACAGTGTTACGAGCAAGTGCGCCGGCGCGAGCCGCCCGGCGCGCAGCGGGGAAACGAGGGTCAGAACGGGCTGGTGGCGCCGTCGCGGCTGCCGATGCTCGCGCGCAGCAGGCAGCGGCTGCCGCTCAAGTCCGTGGTGCCAACGCCATTGCGCGTCACACGCACGCCGAAGCGGGCCGTGCCGCCGACCGCGAGGTCGACAGTGCCAAGGTCGCTGGCCGCGGACCACTGCGACGTCGGTACGTAGGTGACGCCCTGCGCGGCCGAGACGTTCTGCCACGTCGCGCCGCCATCGGCGCTCCACACCACGCGCATCGCGACGTCCACTCCCGAGCTAGCCGTTCCCGAAAACGTGGCATCGAGGAACGCGCGTCGCGGAAAGTCGGTGATGCTCTGCGTCGCCGTCTGGCAGACGACGGGCGAGATGTCGAGGTCGAGCGCGCCGGGCACCTGGTCCACCTGGACGACGACCGGTGTGAGCGCGGTGCCGAGGCGGTTCATGAACGCGGCCATCTGGAGCCGCGACACGGGTTCGTTGGGGCAATACGTCGTCAGGGTGCATCCCAGCGTCACCTGCCGGTTCTTGATCCACTCCACGTTCGGGCAGAAGGGGCTCGACGTGTCCACGTCGGTGAACCCCGCGCACGGCGCGGCGCCCGCGGCGCCCGAGAGCAGCAGCAAGAATGCTGCGACGATGGCGGCGGGAGATCGGGCAATGAACGTTCTCATCACGGGTTCCTTCGAAGGTCGTGCGTTCACACCGTTCGCGTTGCGCATGGAGTTCACGGGTCGAGCGGAGAGTAGTTGGGATTGCGGTTGCCGACCTGCGCGCGCAGGTTGCATTGGCTTGCCGTCACGCCGCCCGATCCGCCGAGTCCGCCGCGGCCGACGCGCACGCCGAAGCGCACGGTCTGGCCGACGTCGAGGGAGCGCATGCCTTCCGTGCGCACGTTGCCCCAGTGCCCCGAGGACGCGGAAGCGGCAACGTTGGCGAGCGTCAGCGGCGCCCAGCTCGTGCCGCCATCGAAGCTTGCGACCGTCTCGGTCACGAAGCTCACGTCCGCGTTGCCCTGCGCGCTCACGATGGCCTCGACGGCCGCCATGCGCGGGAAATCGACGACCGCGAAATCACCGGTTTGGCACACGACAGGTGCTGCGTCGAGATTGATGGCGCCGGGTTGCGCCTGTGCAGTGAAGACGAGATCCGTGCCCGCGGTGCCGAGGCGATTCATGAACGCCGCCATGGCGAGGCGGGACACCGGCGCATCGGGGCAGTAGAGGCCCGCGACGCAGCCCAGCGTCACCTGGCGGTCCTTGAGCCACTCGACGTTCGGGCAGAACGGGCTCGCCGGATCCACGTCGGAGAATCCGCCGCAGGGCGGTCCGGCGTTGGCATTGACCACCTGCACGATCGTTGCCGAAGACGGCGTGTTGAGGCCATCGCCCGAGTAGTCGGCCGTGAGGGCATAGCTGCCGACACCGAGCGAGGACACGTTGCATTGCGCGGTCCTGGTGTTACCCGCGCCGGTGAGCGCGACCGCCACGCAATTCGGCAGCGGGACGAGCTCGTTGCGGAACGACACGGTGCCTGCCGGCGCGGTGCCCGTGACGGAGGCGGTGAGCACGAACGGCGTCCCGACCTGGACCGGCGCGGCCGAGCTTGCGAGCGTCGTGCTGGGCGGGCCGGTGACCGCCAGCGACTGCGATGCCGCCGACGGCAGGTAGGTGCCGTTGCCCGCGTAGGTCGCGACCACCACGCGATTGCCCGGATTCGGCGGCGTGATGTTGCACGTCGCATTGCCGCTCGCGTTGGTCACGGCGTTGCAGGACAGCGGTCCCGCGGTGAACTGGATCGTCGCTCCAACCACCGGTGCGGCGGGCTTCTGAGAGATGTCGAGGAGCGCGGCGCGCAGTGGCACGACCTGGCCCGCGAGGCTCCCGGACTGCGTCGTGTTCAGCGTGAGCGAGGTCTCGTGCTTGCCCGCGCTCCACGTGATCGACGCACCGTTCGAGCGATACGTGGTGACGCCGATCGTCGCGATGGCGAGCACGCTGTCGGTACCGGCGAAGCGTCCGGTCATCGTCACCGTGGCCTTGCCGCTCGCATCGGTGGTCCCGACGAGCGTCTCACGGTTGGTGTCGCCGATGCCAAAGGTCACGGCGGTGCCTACGGGCACGGCGATGTTGTCGAACTGCGCGGTGAGCGTGAGCTGCGATCCCTGCGGCAACGACGACGCCTTCGGGGTCAGGATCAGCGCGGGCGCGGGGCTCGCCGGCGAGAAGCCGCAGCCGCCGGAGGAAGGGGCGAGCTTGTAGACCGTGTCGGCGTTGGAGATGTACAGGCAACCATCGGGGCCGACCATGCCGGACGCCATGGCCGTCGTGGTGAGGTCGGTGTACGTCGGCGGGTCGGTCGTGATGTCGGCCAGCCTGAGCCTGAGCGTCACGCCATCCAGGATGATCAGCGACTTGGCCGCCCCGTTGGGCAGCACCTCGCCCACGGTCAACCAGTACAGGGTGGAAAGACCGGGCACGGGCGTCTGCGTGGGCGGGCCCGGAATGTTGGTGCCGCTGATGCGCAGGACCGGCGACCCGGTGGGAATCGTGATGTTCTGCGCGATGTAGAGCGAGCCGTCGGGCGAGATCGCGAGCCACCCGGTCGGCGTGCTGTTCATCGTCGTGTACACGGAGAGCGTCGGGGTTGCGCTGGCCGGGTTCGAGATGCGCCAGATCGACGGATTGTCCGAGCCCGCGCCGAAGCAGCTGTCCTGCGTGAAGAGATCGCCGCTCAGCGGGTCGACGACCATCGACGTCGGGCAGGTCAGGTTGGGCATCACCGTACGAATCGCTGCGCCGGTGACGGGATCAATCTCCACGATGGCACCGGTGAAGAAGTTGCCCGTGGTGGCGCCGCGCGTCGCGTAGATCCGTCCGTCCTTGCCGATCACCGGCCCGAACAGCGACGGCCCGAGCGTCGAGAGCCTGTTGCCGCTGGTGGCGGCGCCACCCTGCGCGGGCAGCCTGAACACCCCGCCGTCGACGAAGTTGTTGATGTATGCCGACCCATCGGTCGCGAACGCCGGATTCGACGCACCGCGGCATCCCCAGTTCACGTTGCCGAAGAAGAGGTTGCCCGCCTGGAAGCCGGTGGCAAACGGCGTCAGCGTGAAGCCAGGGGCCGCGACGGGGATCGTGCTCGACACGCACGACGTGCTGCCCTGCCCGCCGAAGTTCACCACACCCGATCCCGGCACCGCGAGATTGCCGTCGGTGACGTCGATCGCGGTGTACGTGACCGTTTCCACGTACAGGTTCGTCGCGGTGAACTGGATCTGGCCGTTGGATCCCGTGACCGGCGGGCTGGGCCCGGTGATAACGGAGCGGCCGTTGCCTTGCGACAACTGCACGACCTTGCCGGGCAGCGGCCGCGCGAGCGCGTCCTGCAGCGTGACCGTGATGGTCGTCGTCGCGATGCCGTCGTTCAGCACGATGTTCGGGCTCGCCGAGATGCTCGCCGAAGTGGCGACCGGCGGCGCGAACGGAACCACCAGCGTCTTCGCGAGCACGATGCCGTCGGTCGTGTCCGTGGCCGTGAGCGTCACGTTCTCGAAGGACGCGTTCCTTACCTTGAACACGGCGGTGCCGTTGTTGACGGTGGTGACCGTGTTGACCGGCGTGATCACGGCGTGGCTGCCCGCGTTGGCCGTGAGCGACATCGTCTTGCCGGGCACCGTGTTGCCGTTGGCATCGCGCAACTCGATGCGCACGATCACGTCGGTAACGCCATCCGCGGGATAGCCCGTGGGCAGCACCTTGGTGACGTCGGCGCTTCCCACGAACTCGATCATGTCCGAGAGGTTGGCGTCCGGCAGTCCGGCGGTCTGCCCGGTGAGCTTGAGGAACAGCTCGACGAGGTTGGGCGAGCCGAGCCCGACATGCGCGAAGTCGCTGCCCATCGAGGCGGCATTGTGATACGCCGTAGTGTTGGCGACGGAATAGAGCGCGGGATTGGCGGCGCCCATTCGCGCACCCAACGCCTGGTTCATGAGGGCTGTGAACGCCGCCCACATGGGCGCCGTCATGCTCGTGCCGCCATACCACTTGCCGCTGGGGCACCCGCCGTCGGCAGCCTGGCAGATGACGAGGCCGTGCGCAGGGTCGGCAGACGCGACGACATCGGGCACCGAGCGAAACCCCGACGCCGTGAATCCGTTCTGGTAGGCCGGCCGGTTGAAGAACTTGCTGACGCCGTAGCCGCCCTGGCCCGTCGGGGGTGACGCCGCGGCGCCGTTCCACCACGTTTCGGTGCCATAGGTCAGGGCATCGGTCGCCTGCATCGAGGAGCCGCCGACGGCGACGGACGTGGGGGCACTCGCCGGCACGGCCACCGTGTTCGGCGACCCGTCGAGGCACGTGCTGCCCGTGTCGCCCGATGCGTTGAAGACTGTGATGCCCGACGCCGCGGCAGTCTGCATGATCGACTCGAGGCTCACCACGTCAGCGAGCGTGGTCTGGCTCTCGCAATACGCCCAGCTGTTGGTGATCACCGTCGATCCGCCGTTGATCGCGGCATTGAACAGCGCCTGGAAGCTGGTGGACAGCGGCGCGTCGTACACGACGTACTTGGCCCCCTGCGCGACCGTCATCACCACCGCGAGGTCGAGAAGCACTTCGCTGGCGCCCGCGCCGAGCGGCGCGCCCCCGTTGACGTGCACCTGGGGGAGGCTGTTGGTCATGCTCGCGGGAAGCTTCACGAGCGCGAGATAGTCGTCGACGTCCTTCCTCTGGAACGTGTCGTATTGCACGAGGCCGATCGTCTGTCCCGTGCCATCCGCCAGGTTGACGCCGGGCAGCACCGTGCCCAGGAGGGCCTTCGCGCGCTTCACGTCAGCGTGACCGCCATGGCCCCCGCCTGAGTTGCTGCCCATGTGGCCCAGGTTGTAGCCGATGTTCTCCCCGAAGCAGAAGATGATCGTCGCGCCCTCCGCGGCCAGCAGCGGCGGCCACTCGAAGAAGGCGAACAGGAAGAAACCCGCGAAGCCGAGCGTCAGAAGCCCGAGATGCGCGCCCTTGCAGCCATCCTCCCATTGCTCGTGCTGAT
>CAZIZD010000087.1:0-13511 GCA_964543615.1 uncultured Alcaligenaceae bacterium
GCAAGTTCCACGACGAGGAATACGTGTACACGCTCGAGCCGCCCTCCTACGATGCCAATTCCGTGGACATGTTCATGTTCGAGGGCCGGCGCGGGTTCTGCGAGCACTTCGCGAGTGCCTTCGTGCTCATGATGCGCGCCGGTGGCGTGCCGGCGCGCGTGGTCACCGGCTACCAGGGCGGGAGCATGAATCCGCGCGGCGGCTACATGATCGTGCGCCAGTCGGATGCGCATGCATGGGCGGAGGCGCTGATCGACGGGCAATGGCACCGCTTCGATCCGACCGCGGCCGTATCGCCGTCGCGCATCGAGGTCGGCCTGGGCGGAGCTTTTCCGGCGTCCGACCTGCCCTTCCTCGCACGGCTCGACGCGAACTGGCTCACCAACGTGCAGCTCGCATGGGACGCATTCAATTACGACTGGCGCCGCAACGTCGTGGGATTCAACCGCGACCGGCAACGGAACCTCTTCCGCGACTGGCGCCTCGACGAGATCGCGCCGTGGCAGGCGGTCTTCCTGGTCGCGCTGATCGTGTTCGCGTGGGGCGGCCTCGTGGTGGGATGGCTCATGTGGAAGCGGCGGCACCAGGAGCGCGCGCTGGTGCTGTGGGACGACCTCAATCGCAGGCTCGCGGGTGCGGGACTGCCGCGTCATCCGCACGAAGGTCCGCTCGATTTCTCGCAACGTGCCGCGGCGCGCTGGCCGCAGTTCGCCATCGCGTTCTCCGCCATCGGCGAATCGTTCGCGGAGCTGCGTTACGGCGCGACCGAGGACGGACGCGAGCGCGAGGCGCTCGTGGCCACATTGGAGCGCGCCATCGAAGTGCTGCCGTCGCCCGCCACGCTGCGCACGGCGAAATAGGTCAGAACAACGCGTCCTTGGTGAAGCCGCGGCGCTCGAGCTTCGCGCGCAGCTTGTCGAGCGCCTCGCCCTGGATCTGCCGCACGCGCTCGCGCGTGACGCCAAGCTCCGCCGCGAGATCCTCGAGGGTGGCCACGTCGCAGCCGTTGAGCCCGTAGCGCCGTTCGATCACCATGCGCTGGCGCGCGTTGAGCTCGGCGAGCCAGCCCGCGACCGAGGCCTCGATCGCACTGTCGTGCAAGAGCAGCTCCGGTGCGCGCGCATCGTCGTCCGCGATGCCGTCGGCGATGGTCAGTCCCGACTCGCGGTCTAGCGGCGCATCGAGCGACAGCACGTGCTCCTGGTGACCGAGCAGGCGCTGGACGTCCGCGACGGGCTTGCCCAGGAGATGCGCGACGTCCTCGAGCGACGGGTCCTGTCCGCCGGGGGGCGCATGCGTCTCGAGGTGGCGCAGCGCGCGCAGCACGACGTTCAATTCCTTCACGACGTGCGCCGGCAGGCGGATCGTGCGCGACTGGTTCATGATCGCGCGCTCGATCGACTGGCGGATCCACCACGTCGCGTAGGTGGTGAAGCGAAACCCGCGCTCGGGATCGAACTTCTCGAGCGCATGGATCAATCCGAGGTTGCCCTCCTCGATGAGGTCGGGCAGCGCCACGCCGCGATGCGTGTAATGGCGCGCGATGCTCACCACGAGCCGGAGGTTGCGCTCGATCATCGTCTGCCGCGCCTCGAAGTCGCCGGCGGCGCACGCGCGCGCGTACTTGAGCTCCTCCACGGGCGTGAGTAGCGCGTGCTGCCCGACGTCGTTGAGGTAGAGCTGCGTGACGTCGGTGACGAGGTCGCCCGACAGGCCCGCCTGCGGCTCCTCGAGCGGGAGGTCGCCGGAGTACCGGTCGGGCTCCGGCGCCTCGTGGCCGTCCGGCAGGTCGGTCGAAGGCTGCGCCTGGGACTCGCGCGTCATGGAGCCCTACGCGGGCGGCAGGTAACGCACCGGATCCATCGGCTTGCCCTTCCGCCTTATCTCGAAGTGAAGCTTCACCTCGGTGGCGTCGGTGTTGCCCATCTCCGCGATCTTCTGCCCCTTCGCGACCTTGTCGCCTTCCTTGACCAGGATCTCGCGGTTGTGCGCGTACGCGGACAGATAGGTGCCGTTGTGCTTGACGATGACGAGCTTGCCGTAGCCGCGCAGGCCCGAGCCCGCGTAAACCACGGTGCCGGATGCGCTCGCGAGGACCGGCTGCCCCGCCGATCCGGCGATGTCGATGCCCTTGAGATTGGCGGTCTCGGAGAACGTGCCGACGATCTTGCCCTTTGCGGGCCACACCCATTCGATCCTGTCGTCGTCCTCGGAAGCCGCGTCGCTGGCGGACGGGCGAGGCGCCGGCGTCTCCGCCTTGGGCGCCGGCGAAGGTGACGGAGGCGGTGCGGCCATCGCCACCGTCTCCGGTGGAGCCGATGGGGCCGGCGCAACCGGTACGCGCGCAGCGTCCTTAAGCGCCTGCTCCGAATAGGGCTCCTTGAACGCCTTGGGCTGCGTCTTCAGCGTGTCCGTGTTGCGCGCGACCGTCGCGGGCGGCGCCGCGGGACCGGGCGCCGCGGCCGCGGGCGTGGGGGCTCCGGGCTTTGTCTCGGTCACCGCGGGTGCGCTTCGCAGCGGCGCCGTGGTCACGCCGGTCGCCGATGCCTGGGTCTCCGAGCCGGGGGCGGTGAGGCGCAGCACCTGTCCCACGCGGATGAGATTCACGTTCTCGATGTTGTTCCACGCCGCGAGCTCGCGATAGTCGAGCCCACTGTCGAGCGCGATCTGGTAGAGCGTGTCGCCGCGCTTGACCGTATAGGTCTGACCCGACGGCGCTTCCGCCGCGGGCGGCGGCGTGGGAGCGGCCGCAACGGGGGGCTTGGATGGGCGCGAGGGCTGCGCGGAGCGATCCTCGACCGGGGCGCGCGTGCGAGACGCACAACCGGCGATGGCCACGACGAGCACGATGGACAACACGCGCGCGACAAGCCGGCGCGACGACGTCATGGAGCGAAGGGCAAGGCAATGGGACATCGAAACATCGACAGGCGCGCCGCGCGACAAGTTCACGCCAGTCCCGGTAACAAGGGCACGAATCTTACCGCATCGAGCGTGCGTTCCACGATGCCGCCGGGCGTCGCGTCGAGCACGGTGAGGCGCTGCGTGCCGCGCTCGTCGCCGGGTCGGGCGAGCGGGATCACCATGCGTCCGCCCGGATTGAGGTAGCGCAGGAGCGCCGTGGGCACGTGCGTGGCGCCGGCCGTCACGACGATCGCATCGACCGCGATCTCCTCCTTCAGGTCGTTGCTGCCGTCGCCGTGCTTCAGCGAGACGTTGCGCAGCTTGAGCGATTGCAGGTTGCGGCGCGCCTTCGTGAAGAGGGCATGGATGCGCTCGACGCTGTAGACGTGGCGCGCGACCTGCGCGAGCACGGCGGTCTGGTAGCCGCAACCGGTGCCGACTTCGAGCACATCGCCCAATTGCCGGCCGTTGCGCGCGAGCTCGGTCATGCGCGCCACCACCCACGGCTGCGAGATCGTCTGGCCGCTGCCGATCGGCAGCGGCACGTCGTCGTAGGCGCGTATCGCGAGCGCCTCGTCCACGAAGATGTGCCGCGGCACGGCGTTCATCGCCGACAGCACCACCTCGTCCGCGATGCCCTGCTCGCGCAGGCGCTCGATCATGCGGCCGCGCGTGCGCGCGGAAGTCATGCCGATGCCGTCGCGGTCGTTGCTCATGGGCCCGCTCATAATCCCTGCGCGAGCCATTGCCCGACGCCGGGCATGAGGTCGCGGTGCGTGAGATCGATCTGGAGCGGCGTGATGGAGACGTGTCGCGTCGCCACCGCGTGGAAGTCGGTGCCCTCGCCCGCGTCCGCGGCCTCGCCCGCCGACCCGACCCAGTACACCGTCTCGCCGCGCGGATTCTTGGCGCGGATGACGTCCTCGGCCTTGTGCCGGCGTCCGAGGCGCGTGACGACGGTGCCGCGCAAATCGGCCAGCGGCACGTCCGGTACGTTGACGTTGAGAAGCCAGGGACCCGCCGGCGCACGTGAGTGACGCTGCACGAGATCGACCGCGACCTTCGCGGCGGTCTCGAAGTGCGTGGCATTGCGCGAGGCGAGCGAAATGGCGATCGACGGGATGCCGAGCAGATAGCCCTCGGTGGCCGCGGCTACCGTACCGGAGTAGATGGTGTCGTCGCCCATGTTCGCGCCCAGGTTGATGCCGGACACGACCATGTCGGGCAGGCGCTCGAGCAAGCCCGTCACGGCGACGTGCACGCAGTCGGTGGGCGTGCCGTTGACGAACAAGAATCCGTTGGGGGCGCGGCGCACCGACAGCGGGCGGTCGAGCGTCAGCGAGTTGGAAGCCCCGCTGCGGTCGCGCTCCGGCGCGACCACGGTGACCTCGGCGTGCTCGCGCAGCGCGGAAGCGAGATGTTCGATGCCCGGCGCGAAATAGCCGTCGTCGTTGGAGATGAGAATGCGCATCGGCATTCGATTATACCGGCGCCTCTATAATCGGGCGATGCGCTTCCGACGCGGCGTCAACCCCAGGTCTTCGCGCGCGCTCGTCGCCTCCACGGCCCTGCTCGCGATCCTGGGCGCCCTGCCCGTCGTCGCCGTGATCGGCCGCGGCTTCGCGCTCGACGCCGGCGGCACCTGGTCGCATCTTCTCGACACCGTGCTGCCGCGCTACATCGGCAACACGATCGCGCTGGTGCTCATGGTGGGCATCGGCGTCGGCGTCGGCGGCACGGCCGCCGGCTGGCTCGTCGCGCGCAGGCGCTTCCCCGGCAGCGGATTCTTCGCCTGGGCGCTCCTGCTCCCGCTCGCCATGCCCGCGTACGTGATGGCGTACGCATACACCGACTTCCTGCAGTACGCAGGCCCGGTGCAGACCGCACTGCGCGAAGCGTTCGGGTGGAGCCGCAGCGACTACTGGTTCCCGGAAATCCGGTCGCTGCCCGGCGCCGCGGCGATGTTCGTGTTCACCCTGTACCCGTACGTGTTCCTGCTCGCGCGCACCGCGTTCGTCGAACGCTCGCCCACCCTCATCGAGGCCGCGCGCACGCTGGGGCTCGACCGCAGGGCCGCGCTCCTCCGGGTCGAGTTGCCGCTCGCGCGGCCGGCCATCGCGGCCGGCGTGGCGCTCGCGCTCATGGAGACGCTCGCCGACTTCGGCACTGTCGCGTATTTCGCGGTCGACACTTTCACCACGGGCGTCTACCGCGCGTGGTTCTCGCTGGGCGACCGCACGGCGGCCGCGCAGCTGTCCGCGATGCTGCTCGTGTTCGTGGTGGCCGCGGTCGCACTCGAGCGCGCCTCGCGCGGCGAGTCGCGCACTTTCGACAGCGCGCGCGGGCGCAGCGGCGCCACGCGCCCGCCGCCGCGCCTGACCGGCGCGCGCGCGTGGCTCGCCACGTCGGTGTGCACGGTTCCGCTGCTCGCCGGATTCGTAATCCCGGTCGCGCTGCTCCTGCGCCTGCTCATCGGGGACGGCGATCCTGCCTGGACCGCGCGTTACGCTTCGTGGGCGTACAACAGCCTGCGGGTCGCTGCGATCGCCGCGCTGCTCGCGGTGGTCATCGCGATCTTCGTCGCCTATGCGCGGCGGCTGGCACCCGGCGTCGTCGCACGCACCAGCGAGCGGGTACTGAACCTGGGCTACGCGCTGCCCGGCACGGTGCTCGCCATCGGCGTGCTGCTGCCGCTAGGCGTGCTCGACCAGGCGATCGGGCGCACGTGGAGCGCACTCACCGGCGCGGGACCGCAGCTGTTCCTCACGGGGACGATCGTCGCGCTCGTCTACGCGTATCTCGTGCGCTACTTCGCCGTCGCGTGGAACGGCATCGAGCCCGGGCTCGCGCGCATCACGCCCGCGATGGACGCGGCCGCGCGCAGCCTCGGGTCCAATGCGTGGCAGGTGCTGCGGCGCGTGCACGTGCCGCTGCTCGCGCGCAGCAGCGCGGGCGCGCTGCTCCTCGTGTTCGTGGACGTGATGAAGGAGTTGCCGGCCACGCTGGTGCTGCGGCCGTTCAACTTCGACACGCTCGCAACGCAGACCTATCTCTTCGCCAAGGACGAGCGCCTGGCGGAGGCAGCGTTGCCGTCGCTCACCATCGTCGCGGCGGGCATCGTCCCCATCCTCGTGCTGTCGAGGATTGCAGCGGGAAGGACCGCGAGCCGGGCTGCGGGCCGGATCCCGGCCCGACCCAGCCTCCCGGCCGGCTGAGGCCTGCGCTACTGGGTCATCTCCATCCGGAACGGTCGGCGATCTTCTGCGCCTCGGCGGTGTACTTGCCGTAGCTCGCGATGGGCAACGGATCGATCTTGAACTCGCCCATCGCGTCGAGCGCCGGATTGGCGACCTTCGCGCTCGCGACCACCGGCCACTCGTTGTTGCCGTCGGCGAAGTAGCGCTGCGCCACGTCGCTCGCGAGGTACTCGAGGAACTTGCGCGCGTTCTCCTTGTGCGGCGCGCTCTTCATGACGCCTGCGCCCGAGATGTTCACGTGCGTGCCGAACGTGGCCTGGTCCGGGAACACCACGCCCGTCCTGGCGACGACCTCCTTGTCCGCGGCCTGCGTGGAGCGCATGAGGCGCGCGTAGTAGTACGTGTTGGATAGCGCCACGGCGCATTCGCCCGCGGCCACCGCCTTGATCTGGTCGGTGTCGCCGCCCTTGGGCGTGCGCGCCATGTTCGCGACGACGCCCTTGGCCCAGGCCTCGGCCTTGGCCTCGCCAAGGTGCGCGATCTGCGAGCCGATGAGCGAGAGGTTGTAGGGATGGCTGCCCGAGCGCGTGCAGACCTTGCCCTTGTTCTTGGGATCGGCGAGCGCGTCGTAGGTCGCGACGTCCCCCGGCGCGATCATCGACTTGTTGTAGACGATCACGCGCGCACGGTACGAGAAGCCGAACCAGTTGCCCGCCGGGTCGCGGTATTTCGCGGGAATCTTCTGGTCGAGCAGCGCGGACTTGGTGGGCTCGAACAAGCCGAGCTGCTGCGCCTGCCACAGGCGCGCGGCATCCACGATGAGGAGAACGTCGGCGGGGCTCGCGGTGCCCTCGTTCTTGAGACGCTCGACGAGCTGCTCGTCGCCGGCCTCGATGCGGTTGATCTTGATGCCGGTCGCCTTGGTGAAGTTGTCGTAGAGCGCTTCGTCGGTCTGGTAGTGCCGCGCGGAGTAGAGGTTCAGCACCGGCTCGTCGGCGGCGAAGGCAGGCAGGACGGCGCAGGCGGCGGCGAGCGCAAGAAGGACGCGGGTCGGTCGGTTCATGGTAGTTGGTCTCGAAGTGGCGGATCGCATGGGAAGCGCGATCCCTGACTCGTCAATAATAATGCGAATTATTCGCATTTGGTTGACGAAAGTCAAATGGCGCCCCGGGCGGGGCCTCGCCACCGCCCTTACCCGCTGTTGCGAAGCCCCGCGGCCAGCCCGTTGATGGTGAGATGGATCGCGCGCCGGGTGCGATCGTCCGTCTGTCCCGCTCGATGCCGCCGCAAGAGCTCCACCTGCACGTGGTTGAGCGGATCGAGGTACGGGAAGCGGTTGCGGATGCTGCGCGCGAGCGCTGGGCTCTCCGCCAGCAGCTCGGTGCGCACCGTCACCGCGAAGTACGCGCGCAGCGTGCGCTCGTGCTCGAGCGCGATGCGCCTGAAGATCGGATCGCGCACCGACTCGTCGGGCACGAGCTCCGCGTAGCGCGAAGCGATCGCAAGGTCGGTCTTGGCCAGCACCATCGCCATGTTGGACAGCACGCTGCGGAAGAACGGCCACTGCTCGTGCATCGCGCGCAGGATGGCGAGCTTGCCCGCGTCGCCGCCCAGCCACGTCTCCACCGCGGTGCCGAAGCCGAACCATCCGGGCAGCATGAGCCGGCACTGTCCCCAGCTGAACACCCACGGGATCGCGCGCAGGTCCTCGATGCGCGTCGATGCCGTGCGCGACGCAGGACGGCTCCCGATGTTGAGCTCGGCGATCTCGGCGATCGGCGTCGCCGCGCGAAAATAGCTCACGAAGCCGGGCGTCTCGTACACGAGCGAGCGGTACGCCTTGAACGCGATGTCCGAGAGCTCGTCCATGACGCGATGGAACTCGGCCGCGCGGGGACCGATGCCCTCGGCGTCGACGAGGCTCGCCTCCATCGTCGCCGCGACGAGCGACTCGAGATTGCGCCGGCCGAGCTCGGGATCGGAATACTTGCTCGCGATGATCTCGCCCTGCTCCGTCACCCGCAGTCCGCCCGTGACGCTGCCCGCGGGCTGCGCGAGGATCGCGTCGTACGACGGCCCGCCACCGCGGCCGACCGTGCCGCCGCGCCCGTGGAAGAGCCGCAGCCGCACGCCGTGTTCCGCGAACGCGTCGACGAGCTTCATCTCCGCGCGATAGAGCGACCAGTTCGCCGTGAGATAGCCGCCGTCCTTGTTGCTGTCCGAGTACCCGAGCATCACCTCCTGCGCGTCGCCGCGGCTTGCCACGAGCCTGCGGTAATCGGGCTGCGCGAACGCGCCGCGCATGATGGCGCCGCAGCGCGCGAGGTCGTCGATGGTCTCGAAGAGCGAAACGATGTTGACCGCGAGCTCCGTGCCGCGCAGCAGCCCCGCTTCCTTCAGCAGCACCGCGACCTCGAGCAGGTCCGACACGGAATCGCACTTGCTGATGACGTAGTTCGGCACGGCGCGGGGGCCGTAGTGGCGATGGATCGCCGCGGCCGCGGCGACGATCGCGAGCTCCGAGCGCGTGCGCGGGGTGTAGTCGATGTGCGGCGAAACGAGCGGACGCGGCGAGCGTACCTCCGCGGCCAGGAGCGCGATGCGCTCCTTCTCCGGGCGCTGCAGGTAATCCGGCGTCACGCCCGCGCGGTCGAAGAGCTCCGCGATCACCGCCTCGTGCACGTCGGCGTTCTGGCGCATGTCGAGCGACGCGAGATGGAAGCCGAAGCTGCGCACCGCATCGATCAGGGGCACGAGGCGGCGCGAGGCCAGGAGCTCCGACCCATGCGCTGCAAGGGACGCATGCACGATCGCCAGGTCTGCGATGAACGCCGCGGGCGAGTCGTAGGGCGAAAGCTCGGCGTGCGGCGAGCGGCCCGGAATGCGGCCCGTGAGCTCCTTCGCGGTCGCTGCAAGGCGCGAGTACACCCCGGAGATCGCGCGCCGGTACGGCTCGTCCTTGCGATGCGGGTTGGTGTCGTGACCCGACGCGGCGAGCGAGTGCAGCGCCGGCGTCGCCTCCACGAGACGCGAGGACAGCGAGAGCTCCATGCCGAGGCGATGGACCGCGTCGAGGTAGTGCTCGAAGGCGACCGCCGCCTGCGCGCGAATGGCATAGTCGAGCGTCTCGGCGGTGACGAACGGATTGCCGTCGCGGTCGCCGCCGATCCACGAGCCCATGCGCAGGATCGGCGGCACTCTCAGCCCCTCGCCGAACGTGCGCGCGAGGCCGTCGGACACGGCCTCGCACAGTCGCGGGACTTCGGAGAGGAACGTATAGCGGTAGTACGCGAGCCCGTTGTCGATCTCGTCGCGCACCGTGAGCCTGGACAGCCGCATCATCGCCGTCTGCCAGAGCGACAGCACCTGCCGCGCGAGATCGGTCTCCCACTCGGCGTTCTCCTGCGGCGTGAGCGCGGTGCGGTCGCGCAGCGTGAGCAGCCGCACGATCTCCCGCTCGCAATCGAGGATGCTCTTGCGCTGAACTTCCGTGGGATGTGCGGTCAGCACCGGGCTCACGAGCGCATGCGCGAGCCACTCCGCGACCGCCTCGCGCGGCACGCCTTCCTGCGCGAGGCGTTCGAGCGTCGCCGCAAGGCTGCCGCGTTGCGCGGGCGAGCCCGCGAGCGCCTGCGCGCGCTGTCGCCGGTTCTGGTGAACGTCCTCGGCGAGGTTCGAAAGATGCGAGAAATACGAGAATGCCCGGACGACCGTCAGCGTGTCGGGGATGGACAGCTCGTTGAGCTGCGCCGCGAGCTCGGCGCGCACCGCGCCTGCGCTCTGCCCGTCCGCCCGCCGGAAGCGTATGGCGGTCTGGCGGATGCTTTCGACGCTCGCGAAGACGGCGTCGCCGTTCGAGGTGCGTACGACGTCGCCCAGGTAGCGGCCGAGGAGGCGCGTGTCTTCGCGCAGGGGGAGGTCGTGGTCGGAGGAGTCATTCACTTGGAGGCACGCAATCTTTCGGAGAGCGCCCATACGGCCGCGGCGTAGAGCCGGCTCTTGTTGTAGCGCGTGATGACGTAGAAATTGGGATAGGCGATCCAAAGGCTCGCCGCACCCGGACCCTCGCCCGCCTCCTCGAGCAAGAGCAGTCCGACAGGATCGCTGCCCGTCTCCTGCGTTGTATCGCGCAACGTCACGCCGTCCTGCTGCCAGGCGGCGAGCGGGCGCCGCTCGCTGATGCCGCCGTCGAGGCGGCGCAGCGCGGTGCCGCGCGCGTCGGGCGCCACGTCCGCGGGGGCGAGCACCGGCTCGCCCCGCTGCCAGTCGTGGCGCGCGAGATAGTTGGCGATGCTGCCGATGACGTCGGCGTTGCTGCGCCAAAGGTCGGCGCGGCCGTCCCCGTCGAAGTCGACCGCAAAGCGGCGATAGCTTCCCGGCATGAACTGCGGCACGCCCATCGCGCCCGCGAACGAGCCCTTGGGCACGAGCGGCGAGAAGCCCTGGTCGCGCGCGAGCAGCACGTACTCCTTCAACTCGCCGCGAAAGAAGGGCGCGCGCCGCGGATAGTCGAACGCGAGGGTCGCGAGCGCGTCGATGACGCGGTAGCCGCCCGTGTTGCGGCCGTAGAAGGTCTCGACGCCGACGATCGCCACGATGATCTGCGCCGGCACGCCGTAGGTGCCTTCGGCCTTGGCCAGTGCCTCCTCGTTGTCGCGCCAGAAGCGCACGCCGCCGTCGATGCGCGCCTGAGAGAGGAACGAGGGTGCGTACTCGAACCACTTGGGCGGCTCGAGCAGCGGCCGGTCCATGAGCGCCACGATCTTCGGCTGGAAGTGCGCGGCGGCGAACCAGCGCTCGACGTCGGTGCGCGGAAGCCCCGTCTCGGCAGCGACCTCCGCCGCGAACGCGCGCACGTCGCTGCGACTGGCGTAGCCCGGCGTGTCGGACTTGGCCTTGGGAGGGGGTTTGGGTTTCGCGGGCTTCGCGGATTCCGCCGCGTGCGCCGTTGCGCACCACATGAGTGCGCACACCAGAACGAGAGCTCGTCGCAGCACGCTCGAATGGTACCATCGTGCGCCGCAACATCCGCACGTCTTACGGCGCGCCGCGCGTGTACTCCCTATACCCTTTCGCCCGCCATTTCCTGTTCGCGCTCGACCCCGAGACCGCGCATGATCTCGCGTTCGCGAGCCTCGATCGTGCGGCGAAGCTCGGCATCGCGTCGCTCGCGTCGGCGCGGGTGCCCGATGACCCGGTCGAGGCGATGGGCATAGCGTTCCCCAACCGCGTGGGTCTCGCCGCGGGTCTCGACAAGAACGGTGCGCACGTCGACGGCCTCGCGACGTTCGGCTTCGGCTTCATCGAGATCGGCACGGTCACGCCGCGCGCGCAGCCCGGCAATCCGCGGCCGCGCATGTTCCGGCTGCCGCAGGCGCGCGCGCTCGTCAATCGCCTCGGGTTCAACAACGAAGGCGTGGATGCGCTCCTGCGCAACGTCGAGCGGATGCGTTACCGCGGCGTGCTCGGCATCAACATCGGCAAGAACTTCGACACGCCCAACGAGCGTGCTGCCGACGACTACGTGGCGTGCCTGCGCGCGGTGTATCCGAAGGCGCATTACGTCGCCGTCAACATCTCCTCGCCCAACACCAAGGGCCTGCGCGACCTGCAGGCGGAGGACGCGCTGGCGGCGCTCCTGTCCAAGCTGAAGGCCGAGCAGCGCAAGCTCGCGCAGAAGCACGGCAAGTACGTGCCGCTCGCGATCAAGATCGCGCCCGATCTCACGGACGATGCGGTGCGCGGCGTCGCCCGCGTGCTGGTCGCGCAGAAGATGGACGGCGTGATCGCGACCAACACCACCCTCGCGCGCGATGCGGTGAAGGGATTGCCGCATGCGGAGGAGACCGGCGGCTTGTCGGGCGCGCCGCTCTTCGAGCGCTCCACCGAGGTCGTGCGCGTGCTTGCCAAGGCGCTGGACGGCGCCATGCCGATCGTGGGCGTCGGCGGCATCGACTCGGGCGAGCGCGCGGCCGCCAAGATCGAGGCCGGCGCGACGCTGGTGCAGGTCTACACCGGGCTCATCTATCGCGGGCCCGCGTTGATTGCGGAGGCAGTGCGCGCTACCCGATCAAAGACGGGGTGACCACGCGCGAAGCGCGTTTGTCACCCTGAACCAGCCGGACGCTTTCCGACGAGTATCTTCCCGGTAGCGCGCGCGGCAACCACGCCGTCCTGGTTGGTCGCGGTGCCGCTCATCTCGACGATGCCGCCGCCGTGATGCGGCTTGTCGACGACGCGCTCGACCACCCACGCGATCGTCAGGGTGTCGCCCGGTTTCACGGGAGCCAGGAAGCGCGCGTTGTGCTCGAGGTAGGCGGTTGCGGTGCCATGGAAGTGGGCGCCGACGGGACCGCCCATCAGCGCGCTCGTCAGCATGCCGTGCAGGATGCGCGAGCCGAAGCGCGACTTGCGCGCGAACGCGTCGTCGACGTGCAGCGGATGGAAGTCCTGCACGTACTCGGCACCTATGTCGAGATGCGCGACGGTGATGGCGACGTCGCGCGACCACGTGTCGCCCACCGCGACCTCGTCGTACCACCTGCCCTGGACCGGTTCTTCCTTCATGCGATCTCGTCGAACCGGAAGCCCAGCGCGCGCACGCCGTCGCGCAAGTGCCCGATGCCGGCGTCCACTTGCGAGGGATCGCCACGCACGCCGAGCTCGAGCCTGCGTCCGCCATCGGGGAGGAACGAGGGAAGGCTGAACAGCTTGAGCCCCGGGAAGCGCGCGACGTTCTCGTTCATGAGCGGAAGGAGCTGGCTCTCGCCCGCGTCGAACACCGCGATGGCGCGCTCGACGGGCTTGACGCGCGCAAGATCGGGGTGCCACGTCGCGAGCACCCAATCGAGCATCGGCCACGCCATCTGCGGAAAGCCGGGAAGGAAATGATGCCGGCGGATCGCGAACGCGGCGATGCGGTTGAACGGATTGGGAATGATGCGGCTGCCCTGCGGGAACTCGGCCATCAGCACGCGATGGGGATAGGCCTCGGCGCCGAATTTCGCCTCGAGCTCGGCGACCGCCTCGGGATGACGCTCGAGCGGAAGTCCGAGCGCGGCGGCCGCCGCCTGCCGCGTGTGATCGTCGGGGGTGGCGCCGATGCCGCCGAAGGCGAACACGAGGTCGTCGCGCGCGAACGACTCGCGCAACGCAGCGGTGAGGCGCTCGCGGTCGTCGCCGAGATAGGTCGCGTAGTCGAGGTGGAGGCCGCGCGCGCCGAGCGTGGCGATCGCGTGCGCGAGGTGGCGGTCCTGCCGCTTGCCCGACAGGATCTCGTCGCCGATGACGTAAGCGCCGATCTGCACGTGAGCCGCCAGCCTGCTATTCCATCACTTCCGCTTCGGGGATTCTTTCCTCGATCTGCGAAATCATGCTGCTGAACGCGCGATCGATGAGCGGCTCGGCCTC
>CAZIZD010000088.1:0-13489 GCA_964543615.1 uncultured Alcaligenaceae bacterium
ATGCCGGCCGCGCGTGCGCAGGATGCCGCATCCCACATTTCGGCGAGCCACCGGATCTGGTCGTCGCGCGTGGCGTCGATGTGCACCTCGGTGAGGGCGAGCGGGAGGCCGTAGCGCTGCCATGCTTCCGCGAGCAACGGCTCGAGGCCGCCGGTGGGCGCTGCGAGGCTGCGCGAGGCCTCGATGTCGGCGTAGCGGTGACGGCCGTTGCTGCCGTGATAGCGCGGGGGATAGCGGTCGAGGCGCTCGTCGAGAAAGCGCTCGCTCGTGATGTAGTGATTCGCGCCGAGCAGGTCCGGCGGGCACCGGTTGTCCGCGAACCACGACAGCGCACCGGGATCGATGCCGCACGCGCCCGTGAGCCAACTCCACAGCGGATGCTCGCGCGAGACTCGGCCGCACAGGAGGTCCCACCCGAGCCATCGCAGCTCGTTGTTGAACTCCGCCTGGTACGCGAGCAGCGGCGTGCTGTAGGACTTGCCGAGATCCTCCGTCTGCACGAGCTTGGCGTCCGGATTGACACGACGGATCTCCTGCATCGCGAGCACGGTGGCGCGGCATTGCGCCATCAGCGCGATGCCGAACGTCCGCTCGTCGCGGCCGTGCGGATACCACAAGCCGTACAGGCCGCTGAAGCGCGCGGTGGTCAGCGGCTCGTTGACCGGCGTGTAGCGGTCGATGTACGGATAGCGCTCGGCGACGCTGCGCGCGTACGCCGCGAACTTCGCGGCGAAGCCCGGATCCACGAGGCTGGTGTAGGCGGGACCGCTGCCGTGGTGCAGGAGGCCGGCGATGACGTCCACGCGCACGGCGCGCAGGCGCGCGAGGCCGCGATCCGATCGCGCCCACGAGTTCCTGTGCGCGCAATCGGGAGCGACGCGTTCCCACAGGATCGGATAGCGCAGCGCCTTGATGCCCAGCGCCGCGCACCGGTCGAGGTCGTCCTCGCGCCGGTCGTGGCCGTTCTTCTCGATCTGGCTCACGAAGCGGTCGCCCACCCGGTTGACGGTGGCCTCGATGCCTCCCCAGAGCTCCAGGCTGCCCGCTGCTTGCGCGTTGACGTCGACCATCGCCTACGCGGATTCGCGCGCGTCCAGCGCGTGCGTCGCGACGGTCTTCGATGCCGCGCCAGGTGCGGCCGCCACGCGCGTCCCGCCCGCCACGCCCAGCTTCTGCATCACGTACTTCGAAGTCTTGAGCGCGGCGCCCACGCACTGGTCCATGTTGTAGTAGCGGTATTGCGCGAGCCGTCCGACGAACGTCACGCCAGCTTCAGCATTGCCCAGCGCCTCGTAGAGCTTGAATAGCGCCTCGTTGGCGGGACGCGGGACCGGGTAGTACGGGTCGCCTTCGTCCTGCGGATACTCACGGACGATGGAAGTGCCCGCGTGCGCCTGGCCCGTCAGGTGCTTGAACTCGGTGATGCGCGTGTACGCGTGATCGTTGGGAAAGTTGACCGTTCCCACCGGCTGGTAGCGCGGCAAGGCCAGATGCTCGTGCTCGAACCGGATCGAGCGATAGGGGAGCTTGCCGTAGCAATGCCCGAAGTAGGCGTCGATGGGCCCCGTGTAGACCACGTGCAGCGGACGTATGCGGCTCCTCACGTCGAAGAAGTCCACGCCGAGCTCCACGCGGATCGAAGGGTGATCGAGCATGCGCTCGAACATGCGCGTGTAGCCTTCCGCAGGCATGCACTGGAACGTGTCGGTGAAGTACCGATCGTCGCGATTCATGCGGGTGGGGATGCGCGCCGCGACCGACGCCGCGAGCTGCGAGGGCTCGAGGCCCCATTGCTTGCGCGTGTATCCCCGGAAGAACGTCTCGTACAGGTCGCGGCCCACGCTGTTGAGGACCACGTCCTCGCTCGTCGCGATCTGCGCGCGAAGCTCGCGGACGTCCTCGAAGAAGGACGCGATCGTGGTCTCGTCGTAGGCCGTTCCGTACAAGCCGTTCACCGTGTCGATGTTGATCGGCATCGGCAGGAGCTTGCCCTTGACGCACGCGCGCACGCGATGCTCGTACGGACGCCACGACGTGAAGCCGGACAGGTAGTCGGCGATGTACTGTCCGTTGGTGTGGAAGATATGCGGGCCGTACGGATGGATCAGCACCCCGTGCGCATCGCGGGTGTCGTAGGCGTTGCCGCCCACGTGCGGCCGCTTGTCGATGACCAGCACCGAGTACCCGTGTGATGCAAGGCGCTCGGCCACCACGCTGCCGGAGAATCCTGCCCCCACGACCAGCACTTGCGCGTTGGCCTTGTCGGGAAGGCTCCTCCTGCGCACGCGCAGCGCGCAGACGTTGGCGCCCGGGTTGGCCGGGGCCGCCGCCTCGGCCGGGCGCGTGGCGGGCACGGCGCCCAGGCCCGACTGCACGGTGAGGTTTCGCGCGAGCAGGGCCGCGGCGGCCGCATCGCGCATGTCCTTGCGTATCTTCGCGATGATGGCGTCCCACGAGGCGTCGTTCGCCTGGGCGATGCCTTGTTCGATGCGATCCGGATCCGGAGCGTCCAGCGCCCGCGCGACGAGGTCGACGAACTCGCGCGGCGCCTGCGCGACCTGCACCACTGGCGCGAAGTTGCGCACGACGTCCGGCACCGCGGAGGATACGATGGGCTTGCCCGCCGCCATGTACTCGAGCGTCTTGGTGGGATTGATGTAGCGCGTCGACTCGTTGAGAGCGAACGGCATGAGGCACACGTCGAAGCCCTTCACGACGGACGGAAGCGCTTCGTAATCGCGCTGTCCGAGCCAGTGCAGGTTCGGCGCCTGCGGGAGCTGGGCGGGATCGACCTTCACGACGGGCCCGACCATCGCGACCGAGCCCCCGGGGAACGCGGCGGCGAGAGCGCCGACGAGTTCGTAATCGAGGCGCTCGTCGATGACACCGAAGTAGCCCAGCACGGGACCGTTCAGCCGGGCAATGTCGCCGGCGACGGAGCTCTGCGAAAGGCGTGCCTTGCCGAAGTGCTCCACGTCCACGCCGCATCCGTAGAAGTGCGTGTTGGGGTTGTGACGCGACTTGGCCTCGTACAGCCGGTAGCCGCCGGTGAACACGACGTCGGCCTTGGACAGGAGGAACTGTTCCCGCTGCCCGAGATCGGAAGGCGCGAACCGGAAGTTCGAGAGCTCGTCCATGCAGTCGTACACCGTGGCCATCTCGCCGAGAGCGCCCACGAACGCCGGCGCCGTCATCGGCGAGTAGAACCACTGGATGGGGCGGTCGAACCTGCCCGCAAGCAGCGGGTGGGTCGCGATCGCTTCCCTGAGCAGGCTCAGGATCCGGGCCGACTGCTCATCGGTAGGCACGCCTTGCGCATCGCGCATGCGCGGGACCGCGCGCACGACGTTGGGTGCCGCGTGCGTGAGGTCGAGGCGATCGGGTCCCTCCCCGGGCAACGGCTCCTCCAGGAAGAGGATCGCGTGATGCGCGGCCAGACGCGACATGATCTGCTGCGGGCGCTGCCACACGAAGTCCCAGCGAAGGTGGCAATGGACGACGATGGATGCGGCGCCGGCCGCGGCGAGCGCTGCTTGGGGTGCAAGATCGGGCGAATCGAACGTGGAGCGGGACATGGGCAGCCTTGGACGGTGACGGTTGGAAACGGGGAGCGAGGCCATTCGCGAACATAGCGGCCGGCGATCTGATGGTCTGTCGGACATCGCGCAGAACGGTGCAGGGCTTTTCGAGGGCTGAATGACGGCTGTCGGCCGGCTCCTACAACGAAACGAGCGATGCGCGATTCGGAAGGAAGGCGTGGCGGCGGTATAACCGACTGCAGAGAGAGAGGAGCCGAACATGGCGATGTACACACGCGCAAGCAACCCATCGCAGCCGGATTCCGGACACTGCAGCGTGGTGGCCGTCACCACGGTCGTCGAGGCGCGGACGGTGTCCGCTGGAAACCTGGGCGCCATCAGCGGCGAGGGGGCGAAGAGCTTCCGCGAGGAGAAAGTCGCCGTCGCGAAGTCGCGGCGGCCGCGTCGCGACTGATGGAGAACACCGTGAGGCCGCGCAACGCGGCCGTCTATCCGAGCCTGCGCGGCCGCCGCGTGCTCGTGACCGGCGGGGCGAGCGGGATTGGCGCGAGCCTCGTCGAAGGCTTCGGTGAGCAGGGCGCGCACGTCGCGTTCGTCGATCGCGACGTGTCCGCGGCCACCGCGCTCGTGGAGAGACTCGGTGCAAGCGGAGCCCATCGGCCTTCGTTTGCCGAGTGCGACCTCGCCGACGTCACTGCGCTGCGCAGCGCGGTTCGTTCACTCGCGGGCGGGCTCGGCGGATTCGAGGTGCTCGTCGCCAATGCGGCCAACGACGACCGTCACCGCCTGGAGGATCTCGAGCCCGAATACTGGGATCGATGCCTCGACGTCAACCTGCGCCATCAGATCTTTGCCGTACAGGCGGTCGCGCCCGGCATGCGCGCGCATGGCGGGGGATCGATCGTCCTCATGGGATCGGTGAGCTGGATGCTCGGCAATGCCGGGTACGTGGGTTACGCCTGCGCCAAGGCCGCCATCCACGGCGCGACGCGCGTGCTGGCCCGTGAGCTCGGTGCCGAGCGCATCCGCGTGAACTGCGTAGTGCCGGGACTCGTGATGACGCAGCGCCAGAAGCGATGGCACACGGAGGAAGCGGTGGCATCGCACGTCGCGCGCCAGTGCCTGCCCGACGTGCTCGTGCCCGACGACATCGCGCGCATGGTCCTGTTCCTCGCCGCGGACGACAGCCGCGGTTGCACGGGCCAGGATTTCATCGTCGACGCCGGGGTGGCCTGACGCCGCGCGAACCTCTCAGTAACCGCCCTGCACGACGTTGGTCGGGCGGCCCGCGACGAAGTTCTCGATGTTGTCCATCAACTGGTCGGCAAGCGCCTGCTGCGCCTCGTCGGACGCCCAGGCCACGTGCGGCGTGATGATCACGTTGGGTCGCCCCGCGATGCGCATGAGGGGGCTCGACGGGCAGGGCGGCTCCTCGGACGCGACGTCGAAGCCCGCACCCGCGATGCGGCCGTCGTCGAGCGCGCGCACGAGCGCTTCCTCGTCGACCAAACCGCCGCGCGCGGTATTGACGAGCAGCGGCGTGCGCTTCATCGCCGCGAATTCGAGATCGCCGATCATGAGCCGCGTCTGCGGCGTGAGCGGCGAGTGGAGCGTGATGATGTCGCTCGTCTCGAGCACCGTGTCCCACGGCGTGTAGAGGGGGCCGAGCCCCGTCACGCCCTTGTGCGCGGCGAACATCGGGATCATCCCGAAGGCGCGCGCGATGTCGGCCACACGCTGGCCGAGGATGCCTTCGCCGATGATTCCCAGCCGGGCGCCCGCGAGATCGCGGATCGGATGGTCGAAGAAGCAGAACTGCCGAGCCGCCTGCCACTTGCCCGCGAGCACGTCGGCGCGATAGGCGACGATGTTGCGTCGCAGGGCCAGCATCAGCGCGAAGGTGTGCTCGGGCACGGTACTGACGGCGTAGCCGCGGATGTTGGCCACCGCGATGCCCTGTGCCGCGCAGTAGGCCTTGTCGACGCAATCGGTGCCGGTGGCGGCGACCGCGACGAGCCGCAGGTGCGGCAGCTGCTGCATCGCCGCCGCCGTGAGACGCACCTTGTTGAGGATCGCGATGGACGCTCCGGCGAGGCGCGCGACGACCTCGTCCGGTCCCGTGTGCTCGTGCTCGACGAACTCGTGATCGAACGAAGGACGGCGCAGACTGATCTGCGGCGCGATCGTCGCGCGGTCCAGGAAAACGATCTTCTGCATGGCCAACCGGGGCTCCGCGGTGGGTGCGCGAGCGATGCCCGCGCGGTCAGGCGATGTACTCCGAGATCTCGATCAGGTTGAGATCGGGGTCGCGGACGTAGACCGAGCGAATCTTACCGGCCGCGCCGGTGCGTTGCACGGGGCCTTCCAGGATCGGCACGTTCTTCGCGCGCAACGAGGCGATGACGTCGTCGAGCGGATTCGCGGCGATGAAGCACAGGTCGAGCGCGCCCGGCACCGGCGTGTGCGCCTTGGGCTCGAACTCGCGGCCCTTCACGTGCAGGTTGATTTTCTGGTTGCCGTAGCGAAAGGCCTTGCGCTCGACGGGCGGGGTTCCGCCGACGAAGGATTCGAGCTGCATGCCGAGCACGCGCGTGTAGAAGTCGATGCACGCGGACTCGTGCGAGGTGGTGAGGACGAGATGGTCGAGGCGGTCGATCAACATCGGCGCGGGTCGTGAAGTCGAGCGTAGAGCGGCATGCGCGTTGTTCACTGCGGCGCGCACATCACCACGGTATCCGCACCGTCTCCCTCCGCGATCCACCCCTTGGCCACCATCTGGTCGCGCGTCGCGCGGTCGGTGGTGTAGCGATGATTGGCGTCGGCGCGGTTGCTGAACACGCGATACACGGGCACCTGTCCCGTCGCGCAATTGCCGAGGCTCGGCGGGAACAGGTAGAAGAACGTCGGCGACTCGAGGATGAACGTCGGGTTCTTGGTCATCGTGCCGTCGCACTCGTTCGTGTCGCGCCCGAAGAAGTGGCCGTCGCCCTTGCCCGGCGGGATGTAGATGCGGCACACCGCGGCAGTGCCGGCCTGCGATGCCGTGTACACCTTGAACGACTGGCCGGTGCGCGCCCAGCCCTTGGTCGCGCCGCTGTCGAGGTTGGCGATCTCGGCCGCGACCCACGTGATGAAGTAGTGGTCGAGCGTGGCGTGGTAATACTCGACGACGTTGACCGGCGTTCCCGTCGGCTGCAGCGAGCGCACCGCGGCCGCGGTGTCGAGGATGCCGTAGCCCCAGGCGTAGTTGGGATTGGCCGGCATGTCGGGTGTCGCCGCGTTGTATGCCGGAACGTTGGTCGTGAATGCGTTGGTCTGCCGGTTCGCGAACAGCGCCGCCTTGGCGGCCTCCGGCGTGAGCGCCGGGCTCTGCTGCAGCATGAGCGCGACCGCACCGGCCACGTGCGGTGTCGCCATGCTGGTCCCGTTGAACGCGACGTGCACGCCATCGGCCTCGATGGTGACCGGTGCCTGCGCCCGCGCGGTGTCGAACGACCTTGCAGAGAGGATCATCGCGCCGGGCGCCGTGATCTCGGGCTTCATGACGTCGGGACACTTGGCCGGGTTGCTGCACTGGCGGCGCGGGCCGCGGCTGCTGAAGTTGGCGATGTCCGTGAGCGCGCCGAATTCGGGGTCGCGCGTGAACGGGCCGCTCACGCTGTTCCACGCATAGCGCGTGGTGTACGCCGCCACCGCGATCACGCGCTTCGCGCTCGATACGTCGGTGAGGATCTCGGTGATGTTCGCGGCGGTGTTGGTGGTGAACGTGACGCCGCTGCCGTCCTCCCCGCAGATGATCGAGAAGGGCGCGCTGCCGCCGGCCACGGTGTTGCCGGTGAGGGTGAGGCTCCACGCGCCGGCTTTCAGGGTCGACGTGGACGTCGAGCCGATCAGGATGAGAATCTGGCGGTCGTCGTTGTTGGGCTGGGCCGCGGTCGACGTGATCTCGATCCCGCCGCACGGCGTCTGGAGGGTGCCCGGGTTCTCGCCCGGATTCACGACGGCCGTCGCAGTGCAGTCGGGGCCGGTGATGCTGACACCGTATGCGTTGGTGCCCGGATACCAGATCTCGAGCCGGCCGATGGTCACGGTGCCGGGCACGTTGAATCCGACGGTGACGCTGCCCCCCTGCGTGATCGTGCCGGTGGCGCGGATCGAGTCCGCCGATTCGTTGCCGGCCGCGCCGACGAGGATCACGCCGGGACCGCCCAAGTTGCTCAGGCCCTGCTCGAAGTTGGAGGTGCCGTCGCGCGGGCCGAAGTACGAGCCGAGGCTCAGGTTCACCACGAGCGGCTTGCCGAGCGCGGCCGCCTTCGCCTTCATGTAGGCGATGCCGTCGAGCACCGCGGCGTTCGACGTCACGCCGCCGCCGATCGAGTTGGCGACCAGGATATCCGCGTCAGGCGCCATCCCGATCATGCGATAGCCGGGCTGTCCGTTGCCGGTCGCCTGCCCGTTGCCGGCGGCGATGCCGCCCACGTGCGTGCCGTGGCCTCCGCTCGACGGCTGCGTGCACGCCGCGGCATTGCCGCCGATCGCTTCGTTGATCATCGCCTGCGTGCATTCGCCGCCGTAGGAGAACCCTGCAGGCGGGGATCCCGCCGTCCCACTCGCGCGCTGGTCCCACAGCGCGAGGATGCGCGTCGTGCCGTCGGCGTTGCGGAAGTCGCGATGACGGAAGTCGACGCCGTCGTCGACGATGCCGACGATCACGCCGCGTCCGGTGCCGCCGGTCCAGTTCTGCGGCGTGCCCGTGCGCAGGGTATCGGCGCGCGTCGCCGGCACGCTCACGTCGAGGCGCGGTACCTGCGTGCGCGCGGCCTCGATCGAAACGATGCCGGGCAGCGCCGCGATCTCGCCGAGACGCGAAGCCGGAATGTCGACGGTCGCGATGTTGCCCATGACCGAGCGCACGATCGCGCCGTGCTGCCTCACAGCGTCGATGCTGCCGTCGAAGCGCACGATGGTCTGCAGCAGCGGTTCGCGCTCGCCGGGCTCGATGCGCTTCGGAATGCGGTCGACTGCAAGCGCGGCGCCCGTGCTGGCGGCGCCGAGCGCTGCGTCGAGCTTGCCGGTTTCGGTCGCGGCGGATGCGCCGAAGGACGCGATTGCAAGAACGGCCAGCAGAAAGCCGGCCGCACCGGTCGAGATGCGCGACACCATGCCTGTAACTCCCCTCGTTGTTGTGATCGCGCCGGCAGTATGAACAGGGTTCGCGCCGCGCGCGAGTCCGCCGGTCGTCAGGTGCCGTAATTGCGCGCGTCGATCGTCTCCGGCGGCGCGACCGGCATGGTCATCAACGCCTGGCCGATGCGATCGGCCACTGCTTCGATCACCGTCGTGCGCTGGTCGTACACGACGCCGAGCACCGTGTTCGCGGTCTGCCGCACCTCGAACTCCGCGCGCACCTTGCCCGCCGCATCGACGACCCGCACCGCGACCATCATTCTCGCGGCACCGGGCGCGTAATCGGTCACGGTGAGGCGCACCGTCACCGGCAAGCCCCCGCTCGCGGGTCGCGGCGTGCGCGTGCGCACCGCTTCCTGGAGCTGATCGAGGTCGGCCTGCGTGAAGCGGCGAACCGCGGTAGACGCTTCGACCTTCTCGAAGTCGAGCTTGCCCGCGAGGTCGGCGTCGAGCCGCTTCTGTGTGACGAGGGTCGAGTTCATCCCGCCGCAGGCGGCGAGGAGCGTCAGGGCGAGGGTCGCGCAGAGGGTCCAAATGTGCCGCATCGATGCTCCCTTCGAGCGTTTCAGCATGCGCGCATGATGCACTACATCCTCGTGCGCTGCAGCCGACCGGCTTCACGCGCGCGTGGTACGAACCTTGCACCGCTTACCCTCCGATTGCCCTCGCCAGGGTCATTCCACTCAAGGACATCGCATGGATCGTCGTTACTTCCTCACGAGCATTCCCGGCCTCGCCGCCGTCTCCATGGGTCTCGCCGCCTGCGGCGACGACACAACGCCCGACAAGCCACCCCTGCTCGTGCAGCCGGAATTTCCGACGCCGGTGTTCATCACGCGCAATTCCGGGTTCTCCGATTACCGGCCTTCCCCTGACAAGACGGGGCAGAACATCCTCTTCGAGCGCACGGTGCATCCCAATCCCACCGACGCGAATACGCAGCTCTTCATCGTCAAGGGCGTGGGTTCGGCGAGCCCGACGGTGGCGCCGTTCCTGACCGTTCCCGCGAGCCTTCCGCCGACGTGGCCCTACTCGCAGACGCGTCCGGACTGGAGCTGGGTCACGAACGAAGTCGCGTTCAGCGGAGCGCCGACCAACCAGGGCATGAACCAGGTTCACATCGTGGCAGGCGACGGCGTGACGCCGCGTCTCGTCGCGGACACGAACGCGCACATCTATCCGATCTGGACCAGCGATGGCAAACAGCTCATCGTCTACGACGACAACAACAACGTCCTGCAGCCGGGGCCGCCGCGCATCGGGCCGCCCGTGACGCGGCTCATCGATCCCAACGGCACCGTGGTGCAGGCCAATCTCAACGGACTCGACGTCGCGGGCGTGCAGGTGTTCGGCGGATTCGCCGCGCCCAAGCCCGGCAACCCGTTGCAGATCGCCTTCGCGGGGCAGCCCGCGCTCACGTATTGGGGGCAGACGCCGCCCAATCCGCTGCCCAATCCGTTGCCCCCGCCCGTCTACAACCAGGACAACAACTACGTGTTCCTCAACGCGTACCGCGGCGGCGTGTTCTCGTCGCAGCCGCTCGAGTCCGCGGCGCCCGTCATCACGTACAACCCCGCGTATCAGGGCCGCGCGCCCTATTGGTCGCCCGACGGCAACTACGTGGTGTTCGAATCGAGCCGCGCCGGCGGCTACGCGCTCTTTCTCGCGAACGTCGCAAAAGGAACGCCGCCGGTGCAGCTCACCGACTCGACCTACTGGGCGCAGCACGCGAAATTCCTGCCGTACGGCACGTCGGTCGTGCCTTCCGGCAAGGGCATCGTGTATACGGCGCTGCAGACGCCGAGTGCTGCGGGAACGGGGCCGCGCGGAATCGCGGTCCTCGACATCGGATCGTACCTGGTCTAGTTCCCTAATCGTTCAGGCGCACGGACGCCTGCGACGCGCAGCGCGCCATGGCCGCGACGAGGGTCGCGGCCTGCACGGGCTTCACGAGGTGATCGTCGAAGCCCGCCGCAAATGCGCGCTCGCGGTCGCTGTCGCGGCCATAGCCGGTGACGGCGATGAGATGAGGGACGGGGCGCGCCGCGGCGCGCAACTCGCCCGCGAGGCGATACCCGTCCATGTCAGGCAGGCCGATGTCGAGCAGCGCGATGTCGAACCGCCGGTCGCGCGCGCAGTGCAGCGCATGCGCGGACGAGTTGGCCACCTCCACCGCGTGCCCGGATTCGCGCAGCAGCAGCGCGATGGCGTCCGCGGCGTCGGCGTTGTCGTCGACCACGAGCACGTGCCATCGCTGCGACGCGGGTGACGCCTCCGCGTTCGCATCGCGTGCGCGCGTGGAAGCAGCGGTCGCCGCGTTGCGCGAACGGCAGGGGAGCGTAACCGTGAACGTGCTGCCCAGGCCCGGCCCGGCGCTTCGCACCTCGACGCTGCCGCCGTGCAGGTCGACGATGCCTCGAACGAGCGTGAGTCCGAGCCCCAGTCCGCCTTCCGCGCGATCGGAGCCGCGGCTCGCCTGGCTGAAGAGCTCGAACACGCGAGGGAGGAAGTCGGCAGCGATGCCAATGCCCGAGTCCTCGACCGCGATGCGAACCGATCCTTCGTGAAGCGTCACGTGCACGTCGATGCGACCTTCCGGCGGCGTGTACTTCGCGGCGTTGTTGAGAAGATTGGCGATCACCTGCACGAGGCGGACGCGATCGCCGTCGATCACGACGTCGCCCGCCGGGTTCTCCACGCAGAGGCGGTGACCCCGGCCGTCGATGAGGGGTCGCGTCTGCTCGATCGCGTCGGCGATCACGGCCGACAATGCGACAGGTGAACGGTCGATCCGTATGAGCCCGCGCGTGACGCGCGACACGTCGAGGAGATCGTCGACGAGCTCGGTCATGTGCGATGCCTGGCGCAGGATGATCCTCGTCATGTCCTGCGAGCGCGCGTCCCAGCCCTGCAGCGCCTGCAGGACGTCGGCCGCGTTGCGGATCGGCGCCAGGGGATTGCGCAACTCGTGCGCGAGCATCGCGAGGAACTCGTCCTTTCGGAGGTCGGCTTCGCGCAGGGCATCCTCCGCACGCTTGAGCTCGGTGATGTCGAGCGCGACGCCGGAGAGCCGCGCGAGATCGCCGCGCGCGTTGACGGCCGCCTCGCCGCGGACCCACAGCCAGCGCAGCTCCGATGTGCGTCCGTGCACGATCCGCACCTTTTCGTCGAGCGGATTGCCGTTGCGCATCGCGTCGCGGATCCTGGCCTCGAACGCCGGCCGGTCGCGCGGGTCGACGATGCCGAAGGTCTCGAACGCATTGCGCACGTCCCATCCGAGGATCTCCTGCGCGTTGCCGGAGTGCTGCATCGCACCCCCCGGCAGCTCGATGTCCCAGACGAACATGCGCGCCGCCTGCAGGCCGAGGCGCAGCCGCTGCTCCGCGGCCGCACGCACGCGTGTGCGCTCGAGCAGGGCGCCCACGCGCGCCAGGAGCTCGCTCGCGGTGAAGGGCTTGACGAGGTAGTCGTCGGCGCCGGCGTCGAGCCCCTCGATGCGCGACTCCTCGCCCGCGCGCGCCGACAGGAGGATCACCGGGACCGAGCGAAGCCGGTCGCGGTCGCGCAAGGCATGCAGCAGCGCGAAGCCGTCCATGATCGGCATCATCACGTCGGACACCACGAGGTCGGGCGGCTCGCGCAGGGCGGCCTCGAGTGCCTGCGCGCCATCGGCGACGGCCTCGACGGCATAGTGCGGCGCGAGCAGCCCGCTCACGTAGTCGCGCATGTCCGCGTTGTCGTCGGCGAGCACGATGCGCGCGCCGAAGGTCTCCGCGAAGCGGCGGTCCCGCAGGCGAACGTCCTGCCCCTCGATGGGCGACGTGGCGCGCACGTCGTCCTGCAGCCATCGCAACGCCTCCTGTATGTAGGCCTGTGCACCGGGCGTGGCGTTCTCATCGGCGCGCGGCGCGCGCACGCGCTCGCGCGGCAGGTGAGCGGAGCCCAGCGGCAGCGACACGCGGAAGGTCGTGCCGCGGCCCTCCGCGCTCTTCGCTTCGATCGTGCCGCCATGCAGGCGGACGATCTCCTGCACGAGCGCGAGGCCGATGCCCGAGCCCTCGTGCGTGCGCCCGCGCGACCCTTCCACGCGGTGGAACCGCTCGAAGAGACGCGGGAGGTCGACCGCCGGCACGCCGACCCCGGTGTCCTCGACCTCGAGCACGGCCTGTCCGTCCCGCGTGAACAGGCGAACGGCGATGCGCCCGTCGAGCGTGAACTTGAGAGCGTTCGACAGGAGATTGAGGAAGACCTTCTCCCACATCTCGCGGTCGACGAACACGGGCTCGCCGATCGCCTCGCAATCGACGTCGAACGTCAAGCCGGCGCGCTCGATCGCGGAGCGGAAGTTGCTCGCGAGATTGCGCGTCAAGGGGCAGAGGTCGGTGGGCTCGTAGGTCGCGCGCACGCGGCCGGCCTCGATGCGCGAGAACTCGAGCAGCGCGTTCACGAGCTTCTGCAGGCGAAGCGCGTTGCGATGCACGAGCTCGAACCGCTCGGCCAGTGCGGGGGGCACTTGAGGAAGCGTCGCGATCTCGTGCAACGGTCCGAGCATGAGCGTGAGCGGCGTGCGGAACTCGTGGCTCACGTTCGAAAAGAAGGCCGTCTTGGCGCGATCGAGCTCGGCCAGCGCCTCTGCGCGCCTGCGCTCCGCCTCGTAGGTCTTCACGGAAGCGAGGGCGGCGGCGAGCTGACCCACCATGAGGTTGATGAATCCGAGGTAGGCGTCGTCCAATGGCCGGCTCGGATTGAGACCGGCCACCAGT
>CAZIZD010000089.1:0-13273 GCA_964543615.1 uncultured Alcaligenaceae bacterium
CGATCATGCAGCGCGAATCGGCGATCCGCTGCTGGGTGACGCCGTGGCGCGCGAGCGGCCTGCCGAATGCGACGCGCGTGAGCGCGCGGCGGCACATCATCTCGAGCGCGCGCTCGGCCACGCCGATGGCGCGCATGCAGTGATGGATGCGGCCGGGCCCAAGCCGCCCCTGCGCGATCTCGAAGCCGCGGCCCTCCCCGAGCAGGATGTTCGACGCGGGCACGCGCACGTTGTCGAGCACCACTTCCATGTGACCGTAGGGCGCGTCGTCGTAGCCGAACACCGTCAAGGGACGCACGACCGTGATGCCCGGCGTGTCGGGCGGCACCAGGATCATCGACTGCTGGCGATGCTTCTCGGCCGCGGGGTCGGTCTTGCCCATCACGATGTAGATCGCGCAGCGCGGACTTCCGGCGCCGGTGGAGTACCACTTGCGTCCGTTGATGACGTAGTGGTCGCCGTCGCGCGCGATGCGGCACTCGATGTTGGTGGCATCCGAGGACGCGACGCCGGGCTCCGTCATGAGGAACGACGAGCGGATCTCGCCTGCGAGCAGCGGGTCGAGCCAGCGGCGCTTCTGTTCCTCGGTGCCGAAGCGCTCGAGGATCTCCATGTTGCCGGTGTCAGGCGCCGAGCAGTTGAAGACCTGCGGCGCCCAGCGCACGCGGCCCATGATCTCGCACAGCGGTGCGTACTCGAGGTTGGTGAGGCCTTCCGGCACGCGCTCGGAGCGCGGCAGGAATAGGTTCCACAGTCCGGCCGCGCGCGCCTTGGGCTTCAGTTCCTCGAGGAGCGCGCTCGGGACCCACGGGTTGCCCGCGCGGCGGTTGCGCTCGATCTCCTCGTAGTAGCGGCGCTCGTTCGGATAGACGTGCTCCTGCATGAATGCGAGCAGGCGCGCCTCCAGCGCTTTGACCTTGGGTGTCTTCTCGAAGTCCATGGAATCCTGCCGGGCTTGGGGACGCTAGAACATGTCCTCGAACCTGCTGTTGACGGTGAGCTCGGCGACCGAAGCGGTGTTGGGCAGGCGAAGCAGCAGGGCCACGATCTCCGCCAGGTCCTCCGGCTGCGTGAGCGCGGGGCGGTCGACGGCGGCGCGGATCATGTCGGTGTTCACCATGCCCGGACACAGCGCGGTCGCGCGGATGCCGTGCTCCCACCCCATGCGCCGCACGGCGTGCGCGAGCGCGACGGTCGCGAACTTGGTCATCGCGTAACCGTGGTTGTCCTTGTAGAGACGCTTGCCCGACAGCGACGCGAGTTGCACCACGCGGCCGGCGCCGCTCTCCTTCAGGTACGGCAGCGCGGCGCGCACGACGCGCAGCGGCGCCTTGACGTTGACCTGCCACATGGCGTCGAGGTCGGCCTCGTCGCCGGCTTCCACGCTGTAGACGCGCGAGATGCCCGCGTTGTTGATGACCGCGTCGATGCGACCGAAGCGTTCGACCGTGGCGGCGACCCAGCGCGCGGCCGCCTCGGTATCTTCCGCATCGTATGGCGCGACTGTGACGCGAGCCGACTCCGCGAGCGCCGCCTTCGCGCGGTTGCGCATGCCGAGGCTCAGGCGATAGCCCTCGTCCGCGAGGCGGCGCGCGATCGCGGCGCCGATGCCGCGACTGGCGCCGGAAAGCATCACCACGCGGTCGCCCGGCGCCAGCATCGTTGGCGAATGCGTCAGGCGGACGGCGTCACGACGACCGCGTCGCCCGCGATCACCTGGCCGGTCGCGGTGCGGCCCTCGAACGTGACCGACGCGCAGGTCTCGCCGGATTCGTCGGCGAGCGATTCGACCTTGCCTTCGAGCGTGACGACGTCGCCGGGCCGCACGGGATGCAGGAAGCGCGCGGAGATGCTGCGCACCTTGGCATCCGGCCCGGCCCAGCTTGATACGAGCTCGCCCGCGAATCCCATCGTGAGCATGCCGTGCGCGATGACGCCGCCCAGGCCCGACTCCATCGCGAACGGCAGGTCGTAATGGATGCGGTTGAAGTCGCCGGAGGCGCCCGCGTACATCACGAGCTGCACGGTGGTGACGGGACCCTTGGAGAGCGAGAACGTGGTGCCGGGGGCGAATCGCGGTGGCGCGGACGGCATGCGAACTCCTTCACGCGAAATGACAGGCGGCGCGGTGGCCGGGCGCGATCTCGCGCAGCACGGGCTTCTCGGCCGAGCAGCGTGCCTCCGCGCGCGGGCATCGCGGATGGAAGACGCATCCGCTCGGCGGATTGAGCGGCGACGGAATCTCGCCGCGGATCACGGTGCGCGCATCGCGCAGCGACGTCGCCTCGTCGGGCGCGGCGGCAGCGACCAGCGCTTGCGTGTACGGGTGGCGCGGTACGGGCAGGATGAGCTTCTTGGGCGCGATCTCCATGATCTGCCCGAGGTACAGCACGCCGATCTGCGTGCTCATGTACGAGACCACGGACAGGTCGTGCGAGATGAGGAGGTACGTGAGCTTCAAGCGCTGCTGCAGGTCCATGAGCAGGTTCAGCACCTGCGCCTGGATCGAGACGTCGAGCGCGGAGACGGGCTCGTCGAGCACGAGGCAGCGCGGGTCGAGCGACAGCGCGCGCGCGATGGCCACGCGCTGGCGCTGGCCGCCGCTCAATTCGTGTGGGAAGCGGCGCGCCATAGCGGACGAAAGCCCCACGAGCTCGAGCAGCTCGTCGACGCGCTTGCGCTCGGCCTCGCCATCGGCCTGCGTCTTGTGGATGCGCATCGGCTCCGAGATGATCGTGCCCACGCGATGGCGCGGGCTCAGCGAGCTGTAGGGGTCCTGCAATACGGGCTGCAGGACGCGGGCGAGCTTGAAGAGGCTCGCGCGGTCGCGCGTGGAAGGATCGACACCGCCGACGGTCACGCGGCCGGACGTGCGCGGCTCCGCGGCCATCACGATCTTGGCGATGGTGCTCTTGCCGGAGCCCGACTCGCCCACGAGACCGAACGTGGTGCCCTCGTCGATCGCGAAGGTCACGTCGTCGACCGCGCGCAACGGAACGCTGCGGCTCAGCAAGCCCCGCCGCACCTTGTACGTCTTGGTCAGCGACGCGACGTCGACGAAGGCCGCGGTCACGCGAGCCGCTCCTCGGCGAGCCAGCAAGCGACGCGACGGTCGCCCGACGGTGTCGCATGCCACTCGGGATACTCGCTGCGGCACTGGTCCGTCGCATGCGGGCAGCGCGGCGCGAAGCGGCAGCCCTTGGGAAGATCGAGCAGCGACGGCGGCTGGCCGGGAATCGTGGTCAGGCGCTCGCTGTCGTGCATGAAGCGCGGGATCGCCTGCAGCAGTCCTTCGGTGTAGGGGTGGCCGGGACGCGAGAACACCTCCGACACCGGTCCCTCCTCCACCACGCGGCCCGCGTACATGATCATCACGTCGTCGCAGAACTTGGCGACGGTATGGAGGTCGTGCGTGACCAGGATGATGGCCATGCCGGTGGTGCGCTGGATCTCCGCGAGGAGCTCGAGGATCTGCAGCCGAATGGTCACGTCGAGGGCGGTGGTCGGCTCGTCGGCGATGAGGAGCTCGGGCGAGCCGCCCACGTTCATGGCGATGGACACGCGCTGGCGCATGCCGCCGCTGAACTGGTGCGGGTAGCTCTCCACGCGTTCCTCGGCGGCGGGGATGCCCACCTTGCGCAGCACCTCGACCGACAGGCGCCTGCGCTCCGCGGAGTCCGACACGCCCTTGTGGTACTTGAAGATCTCGCCCACCTGCCGGCCCACGGTGAGCAGCGGATTGAGCGACGTCATCGGGTCCTGCAGGATCATGCCGATCTGGCTGCCGCGGATGTTCTCGAGCTCCTTGTGGCTCTTGGTCGTGAGGTCCTCGCCCTTGAACCAGACGTCGCCGCCCGCGTGATACCCGTTGACCGGCAGGAGCTGCATGATGGAGAGACACGTGGCGCTCTTGCCCGAGCCGGACTCGCCGACCAGTGCCACGGTGCGGCCGCGGCCCACGGTGAAGCTCACGTCGTCGACCGCCGCGATCACGCCGTTGCGCGTCGAAAGCCAGGTCGTGAGGTGCTCGACGCGAAGCAGGTCGTCCATGCTCACCAGCGCGAGGCGAGGGTCGGATTGAGGCGATCGCGCAGCGAGTCGCCCAACATGTTGCCCGCGAGCACGGTGGCCATCAGCGCGCCCCCCGGCAGCAGCGCCATCCACCAGCCCTGCTCGAGGTAGCCGCGGCCGTCCGCGATCATCGAGCCCCAGGAGGGATCGGGCGGCTGCACGCCGAGGCCCAGGAAGCTCAGCGTGGCCTCGAGCAGGATGATGAGGCCGACGTCGAGCGTGGCGAGCACGATGAACGTGTTGAGCACGTTGGGCAGGATGTGCGTGGCGACGATGCGCACCGTCGACGCGCCGCCAAGGCGCGCGAGCATGACGAAATCGCGCTGCCGCAGCGTGAGAGCCTCGCTGCGCACCACGCGCGCGAAGCGCGCCCAATTGGCGAGGCTCAGGACGATGATGAGGTTGAGCGCATTGGAGCCGACCGCGCCCACCAGCAGCATGGCGAGGATCACCGACGGCAGCGAGAACTGCACGTCGGCGCATCGCATGAAGATCGAGTCGACGACGCCGCCCATGTAGCCCGCGACCACGCCGACGAGCGTTCCGAAGGAGCCCGCGAGCAGCACCGCGCAGATCGTGAGGAACAGCGAGATGCGCCCGCCCCAGATCACGCGCGAGAGCACGTCGCGCCCCAGCTGGTCGGTGCCGAACCAGTGCTCCGCCGACGGCGCCTGCGTCACCTTGTCGAGCGCGATCTCGTTGGGATCGTAAGGGGACACCCAAGGCGCGAGGATCGCCGCGCCGAAGATGACGACGAGGATGCCGACGGAGAGCCAGAGCTGCAGCTGGCTTGCGAGCCGCGACGAGGCCTTGGCGGACCGCACGTCCACCGACTGGTCGCGCCTTCCCTTCCAGTCGCCGAGACTCGGCGGCGCGGCGCGCTGCGGCGCCACGGGCGACGTGTCATGAGCCATAGCGGATCCGCGGGTCGACGAAGGAATAGATGATGTCGACCAATAGGTTGATGCCGGTGAACACGAGTGCGAGGAAGGTCACCGCCGCCTGCACCACCGTGAAGTCGAGGTTGGAGATCGAGTCGAGGATCAGCGTGCCGAGCCCGGGCCAGGCGAACACCGCCTCGACCGAGACCGCGCCGCCCATGAGGATGCCGAACTGCAGGGCCGCGAACGTGATGACCGCCAGCGACGCGTTGCGCAGGGCGTGGCGCAGGATCACCTGCGATTCCGGCACGCCCTTGATGCGGGCCATCTTGACGAACTCCGACTGCAGCACGTCGAGCATGCTCGAGCGCGTGAGGCGCATGAGGCCGGCCGCCGAATACCAGCCGAGCGCGATGGTGGGCAGGATGAGATTGACCGGACTCCCGTAGCCGCTCGTCGGCAGCCACCCGAGCTTCACCGAGAACAGGCGCACGAACAAAAGGCCGAACAGGAATGGCGGCGCCGCCTGGCCCAACACGGCGAAGATCTTCGAGGCCTGGTCGATCCACGTGTCCTGCCGCACGGCCGACAGGATGCCGAGCGGAACGCCGATCAGCGCGCCGAACCCCAACGCGAACGTCGTGAGGATGAACGTGGCACCCGCGCGCTCCCACACCACCTCCATCGCCGGCCGGCTGAAGCGGTAGGAGATCCCCATGTTGCCCCGGGCGAGTTGCCCGAGGAAGCGTCCGTACTGCACGGGGACAGGATCGGACAGGCCCAGCTCCTTGCGCAGCACCTCACGGTCGGCCTCGGTGGCCTCCGGGGGCAGCATGAGATGCGTGGGATCGCCGACCACGCGCACCGCCACGAAGATGATCATCGTGACGATGAGCACGGTGATCGCCGACTGGCCGATCCGCTGCAGAATGTAGGCGAGCATGGAGGGATGCTCGGTATGGCTCGTCTACTTCCAGCGCATGTCGCGGAGGTTGAACCACGCGATGCCGACCTGCGGCTCCCACAGGAGCTCCTTCTTCTTCCCCCACACGTAGAAGAGCTCGGTGATGAGCACCGAATGGCCATCCTCGTGCAGGATGCGGCCGATCTGCTTGAAGATGCGGTCGCGCCCCGCGGCATCGGAGGTGGCCTGCGCCTCGAGGAGCAGCTTCTCGATGTCGGCATTGTGGTAGTTCGACCAGGTGCCGGCCTTCGCCGCGGCTCCCTGCACCGGATGCAGCGGATCCCAGATGGCGTTGGAGAACTGCATGATCGTGGCCGGGCCGCTCTGGTGGGTGTTGTTGATGCGGCTCCACGCCGCGTAGTCGATGTACTGGACGCGTGCCTTCACGCCGACCTGGGCCCAGTACGCCGCGATGGCGCTCGCGAGGTCCTTCGGCATGTCTGTGGAGGAGTACATCTTGAGCTCGAAGCCGTTGGGATAGCCCGCCTTGGCGAGGAGCTCCTTCGCTTTCTTGGGATCGTAGCCGTAGGGCTTCAGCGTCGGGTCGACCCCGATGGGGTAGTACTTCGAGATGTACGTCGCCATCGGCGCGCCCGCGCCGTGGAACACGCTCTTGATGATCGCGTTCGTGTCGATCGCGTAGTTGAGCGCGAGGCGCACCTCGCGCTTGGCAAGCGGCGAGGCGGGATCGTCGGAATACAGGCGCACGGCCAGAGGGCTGCCCACCGGCACCGACATCACGTCGACCTTGGGATTCTTCTTGAGATCCGCCATCTGGTTGGTGGGGATCCCCTCGCTGATGTCGACCTCGCCGCTCAGCAGCGCGTTCACCCGGCTCGTGGGCTCGGGGATGAGCTTGTAGATGATCCGCTTGATCGCGGGCTTGGGCCCCCAGTAGTCGTCGAACCGTTCGATGCGGGTGTACTGGCCGATCTTCTGCTCGATGAACTTGTAGGGACCGCTGCCGACCGGCGCCTTGGCGAACTCCTCCGGTGTGGCGAACTTCTGCGCGTAATTCTTCGGGATGACGAAGAGATAGCCCGCGATCTTGTTGAGGAACGCGCCATCGGCCGTCTTGAGCTTGAACACGACCGTGCGGGGGTCGGGGGTCTCGACGGACTCGATGAGCGGCGCGAACTGCGGGCGGCGCGTGCTCTTGGTCGCCGGATTGAGGATCCACTCCATCGAGAACTTGACGTCGGCGGAGGTGAGCGGATCGCCGTTGTGGAACTTGACGCCGTCGCGCAGCGTGTACGTGTACTGCAAACCGTCGGGCGAGATCTTGTATCCCGTCGCGAGCTGGGGCTGCATGTTGCCCTTGCTGTCGAACGTGTACAGCGAGTCGTACATCTGCAAACCCCACCGCTGCGAATCGCCGGTGGCGGTGACGAGCGGGTCGAGGTTGTAGATCTCGCCGCGCAGGGCCATGACGACGGTGTCCTTGTCGACGGCGGGCGCGGCGGCCGCGCCGGTCGTGAAGGCCAGCGCGATTGCCGCCAGGACGGCTTTGACGTGCGACGCGTTCATGCTGCTCTCTCCTCCGGCGAACAGGCGCCGTTGTGCTTGGTGATCGGGACAGCCCCTTTGCGGGGTCTTATTGCGAACTGCGTGCAAACTGCGCGCAAGACTGCGGGCGGGCGGACGTGAAGCCGGCTGCAGTGGGAGGATTATGGCGGGCCTTGGCGCAAGTGTCATCATCGCAATGCGTGCAAGAACTCGAAATTGTATCGATATGCCCGGACGGGCCGCGCCCGCACCCGGCTGTTGCCGATCACTTCGGCGCCGCCATGGCCTTCTCCCGCAGCTTGAACTTCTGGACCTTGCCCGTTCCCTCGGTCAGCGGGAACTCGTCCACGAAGTGCACCCGCTCGGGGACCTTGTAGCTCGCGAGGCGCTCCGCCATGAACGCGATGAGCTCGCCCTCCTCGCAGCGCGTCCCCGGCTCGGGCACGACGAACGCCGCGCCGACGAACCCGTGCGTTGCATGCGGCACCCCGACCACCGCCGCCTCGCGTACCCCCGGATGCGCGACCAGCACCGCCTCGATCTCGGAGGGTGAGACATTGAAGCCGCGCGACTTGTAGTCGTCGCCCAGCCGGCTGATGAACGAGACGCGGCCCTCGGGCGTGACGATGCCCTTGTCACCGGTGCGGAACCAGCCGTCGGGGCCTTGCGTCTTCGCGTACTCGGCCTCCTTCTTGTAATAGCCCGGCGTGATGGCGTACCCACGCACCTGGATCTCTCCCGGCGTGTCGGGAGGCAAGCCGACCCCTGTCACGGGATCGGCGATGCGGATCTCGAGGCCGGGCAGCGGCAACCCCTGGGTGCGGTAGCGCACGTCGCGCGGGTCGCCGGGACGGTTGCGGCATACAACCGTCGACGTCTCGGTCATCCCGTAACCGGTGAGCACGCCGGGGATGCCAAGGTCGTCCTCGGCCGCGGACAGGATTGCGACGTCGATGCTGAGCACGAATGCGACCCGCATCGAACGCAGGTCGTAGTCTGCGCGGCGGGGATGCGCGCACATGCGCTGCACCATGACCGGCAGCAGGTGCGCGATGGTGCATCGCTCCTTGTGGATGGCCGCGAGCGCGCGCTCCGCGTCGAAATGCGTGTCGAGCACCACGCGGCCGCCGCGCACCCAGAACTGCAGGAAGCCGTTCATGGTGGCCATCGAGCCGAACATGGGGATGGTGAGGTAGAGGCAATCCTCGCCGGTCATGTCGATGCGCTCGCCCATGTCCCACGCCTTGCGCCAGATGCAGTGCGTGATGAGCGCGCCCTTGGGCAGCGCGGTCGTGCCCGAGCTGTACGAGAGGAGCGCGGGCGCATCGGGGTCACGTACGTCGGGCGCGTGCTGTCCCGGCGGCGCGACGACCTTCGCCCATTCGGTCACCCCGGGCAGAGACGCGGGCGGCGTATCGGCGCAGATGACGAAGCGCAGCTCCGGGAACGCCTCGCAACGAAGCGCGGCAGCCGGCATCGTGCGTATCTCGGGGCAAAGCGAAGCGACGTCCTCCAGGAAGTCGCGGAATTCGCCCGGGCCCGGCACGATCCACGCGCGGCTGTCCGACTGGCGCACCTGGTAGGCGATCTCGTCGCGCTTCAATCGCGTGTTCATCATCGACACCACGAGCCCGGACCGCGCGGCGCCGAGCCAGAAGAACACGTAGTCGGCGCGATTGGTGAGCCACATCGCGACCTTGTCGCCCGGGCGCAGGCCGAGCGCCCGGAAGCGATCGGCCACGGCTTGCGACTCGCGGTCAAGATCGCGAAACGAATAGCGCGCGTCGCCGAACACGAGCGCTTCGCGATCGCCGTGCCGCTCGGCAAGGAGCGCGAGCGACTGCGCGTAGGTGAGGCCGAGGAATGGATTGGCGGAATCGCTCATTGAACACCTTTGCTGCCGCCCGCGAGCGCATCGAGGGCGAGGGCCTTCAGGCGGTATTTCTGGACCCGGGCCGTGCCCTCCGTCCGCGGAAGCTCGGCGATCGGAAACACGTGCCACGGGAGCTTGTAAGACGCGAGTTGCGGGCGCAGGAACGCGACGATCGTTTCGGCGTCGCACGACGCGCCTGGCTTCGCCACCACGAACGCGACACCCACCTCGCCGCAACTCGTGTCGGGAATGCCGAGGATCGCGGCGGCCGCGACCGCGGGATGCTTCGCGAGCACGGCCTCGACCTCGGCCGCGGAGACGAGGAAGCCCTTGTGCTTGTAGCCGTCGCCCAGCCTTCGCTCGAAGCGCAGGTTGCCGTCCTCACCCATGCGCGCGCTGTCGCCGGTCTTGAACCAGCCGTCGGCGGTGCGCGCCGCGCGCGTGGCTTCCGGATTGCGGAAGTAACCCGGCGTGACGCAGTACGCCCTCACCTGGATCTCGCCCAGCGTGTCCGCGGGCAGAGGCGCGTTCGTCTCGGGGTCGGCGATGCGCACCTCGATGTCGGGCAGCGGCCGGCCCTGCGTGTGCAGGCGCACGTCGACGGGGTCGGTTGCGAACGTGCGGGTCACCGCGCTCGACGTCTCGGTCATGCCGTAGCTCGCAACCATTCCGCGCATCCCGAGCGTTCCGATCGCGGTCTGCAGGATCGCGGGGTCGCTGGTCGAGACGATGCCGGTGCGCAGTTTTGCAAGATCCGTGCGCGCGAAATCCGGATGACGGACGAGCTGCTCGACCATCAGCGGCAGCAGGTACGCGGCCGTGCATCCTTCGTGCTGCAGGTCGCGCAGCATGGTGGCGGCGTCGAAGCGCTCCTCGAGCACGACGCTCGACCCGCGCGACCAGAACGTGAGCACGCCGTTCACGTTGGCGAGCACGGTGTAGAGCGGCAGGCACAGGTAGAGACGGTCGTCGGCGACCTGGTCGAAGCGGCTGCCGTGGTCGAACGCCTTGCGCCACACGCAATGCGTGAGCTGCACGGCCTTGGGCAGCGCGGTCGTGCCGGAGGTGTAGATGATCTTCGCGGGTAGGGACGCGTCCGTTGCGTCGCGCAGCATGACGCCGTCCGTGGAGGCTTCCGGAGCCCAGCGCATCACTCCGGGGCACGACACGGGCACCGGATCGAGCGACACGACGCCGCGCAGCGCGGGCAGGTTGTCCACCGCATCGCTGCGCCCGCTCACGAGGCGCGGGCACAATGCCGAAAGGTCCGCGAGAAAATCGCGATAGCTTCCCGCGCCGGGCACGAACACCACGCGCGCCTGCGAGTGATCGAGCTGGTAGGCGATCTCGTCCTGCTTCAGGCGCGTGTTGAGCAGGGCGACGACGAGCCCGCCGCGCGCGGCCGCAAGCCAGATCCACAGGAACTCGGGGCGGTTGGTCGACCACAGCGCGATCGTGTCGCCGGGCGCGACGGGCAGCTGCGCTAGCTGCCGCGACGCGCGCTCGATCTCGCCGCGAACGTCGCGAAAACTCCACGTGCGCCCGCGAAAGCGCAGCGCGACGCGATCGCCGTAGCGCCCGGCCAGGTCGTCGATCGCCTCGCCATACGTCTTGCCGACGAAGGGGTTCACTGGGCCCGTCCCCGCGGGTCGTCACGCAGGATGGCATTGACGACGGATGCGCCCTCGTACTGCACCCAATGCCCGGCGCCGGGCACCAGCCGAGTGGCCACGCGAGGAAAGCGGCGCGCGACGACGTCGAGGCAGGTGCGCGCGTCCGGATGCACGTACACGTCGCGCTCGCCGATCGCCATGACCACGTGCGTCGACGCATCGAGCCTGGGCAGCGTGTCGAGCACGACCTCGGTGTAGGAGATGACGTCGCCGCGCAGGCGCCGGTCCTGGTCGAGCAATGCGCGCTGCACCGCGGCCGCGCGATCGTCGATGCGCGCGGGGTCCGCGATCATGGTGAGCGCGAGCGCCTCGCGCGCACGCGCCACGAGCTCCGCCTCGGTCATGTCCGGGCGGCGGCGCACGGGACGCGCGGGCGTGTTCTGCCACATCTTCCCCATGCCGGTCGGTCCGCACAGCACGAGGCGCCGCACGCGCGCGCCGAGCATCGCGGCAAGCGCCACGCTGACCGCGCCGCCGAGCGAGAATCCGGCGAGCGCGAGGGGCGTCCGCTCGGGGAACACGGTGTCGATGCCGGCGTGGAGGAATCCCGCGATCGCGTCGGCCGTATGCGGCTTGGCCACCTCGGTGGAGTCGCCGAGGCCGGGCAGGTCCACCGCCACGACGCGATGATCGCGCGCGACCTCCTCGATGTTGGCGATCCAGTGCAGCCACGAGCCGACGCCGCCGTGCAGGAGCAGGATCGGCGGCCCCTCGCCCCACGATCGCCAGACGATCGCGCCGCCCGGCACGGGAGTCTCGACGATGCGCGCGCGCGCATCGAGGTCTTCGATCGCAGGGTCGAAGGCGGCCGGGATCTTGCGCATGGCGCGGGACGCGGGCTCAAGCGCGCGGTGCATGCGCCTCGTGCACGAGCTTGGTTTCCCACTCGATGTAGCGCAGCATCTCCTCGCGTCCCTTCTGGTACGGCGGCTCGATCACGTCGTTGGCCTCGCCCTCGATGCCCGCGAGCCCCGTCTCGACGGCATGACCGGCGCGCTTCCATGCGCCGAGGCTTGCGTCGAGGTAGACCGCGTCGTAGCCCATGCCTGCGAGCGTGGCCGCAGCAAGGCAGGCCTGCTGCGCGTCGCTCGCGGTGACGGCCACGGACTTCGCTGCCCCGGTGACGTCGCCAATGCGCGCTTCGATCCATCCGCGCGGAAGCCAGCGGGCCTGCGGGAGATGACCCGCACCGAACTGGCGGCTGGTGCCGACGTCGATGAGCGGCGTGTCCGCGTGCTCGCGCCGCCACGCCGCAAAGGCGTCGATCGCAAGCCCCTTCGCCTGCCTGCGCGCTTCGGGGAGCCCGAGCGGATCGCGATGCCCGCGGCCCGTCTCCACCGCGCGGCCCTCTCGCTTCCACTGCGCGACGCCGCCCTGCAGGACGCTCACGTTGCGGAAGCCCATGCGCTTGTACCAGTACGCGGTGACGAGCGCGCGCGCTTCGTCCTCGTCGACCATCACGATGCGCGCGGTGTGCACCGCGATGAAGTCGTCGGTGCGCTGGCACGCCTGCCCGCCGGTGACGCATTGCGACCCCGGGACGTGGCCTTGCGTGTACTCCTCCAGCGCGCGCACGTCGATGACGTACGTCGTCTCGCGGTCGCGCGCGTCGAGCCACTGCGCGAGCTGCGCCGCCTCGACGCGGGGAATCGCATGCTCTCGCGCAAGACGCGCGGCCGCCTCTTCGCCCGCGGTCTTCAGCGCGGCGTCGGGCGCGGGAAGCCTGCGCTCCGCGCCGCGCTCGAGCGTGAGGCCCGCGAGCACCCAGCCCATCGTGCCGTTCTCGAGCGCGTAGACGCGGTCGAGGCCCAGCACCTGCAGCGTCGCGGTGCCGATGATGCTGCGGGTGCGTCCCGCGCAATTGACCACGACGGTGTCGTATTCCTTCGCGAGGCGCGCGTACTGGAGCGTCAAGTCGAAGCTCGGCTCGCTATACGCGCCCGGGATGCAGGCGAGCTTGAACTCGCCCGGCGTGCGCGAGTCGCAGACGACGATGGAGCTGCCCGCCGCGATCCTGCGCGACAGGTCTTCCGCCGTGAGATAGGGAATCTTCTGCTCGGCGAGCACGCGCTCGCCAAACTGCTTGCTCGGCACGTTCGATCCCGTGACCACTTCGTGTCCGGCCGCGGCCCATGCGGGGAACCCGCCGTCGAGCACGCGCACGGCGGTGTAACCCAGGCGCGCGAGCGTGGCGGCGGCCAGCTTCGTACGCCCGTCGTCGCCGCCGTAGATCACGATGGGCGTCGACTTCACGGGCACGAGGTCGGCCACGCGGAACTCGATCTGCCGCCGCGGCAGGAACGTC
>CAZIZD010000090.1:0-4602 GCA_964543615.1 uncultured Alcaligenaceae bacterium
ATCCTGGGGCTCGACCTCACGCTCGCGTCGCGCTGCGGCTTCTCGGCCGATCTCTCTGGGCCGGTCAACGATCGCGCGGTGTTCCATGCGGACAACACGTACTGGCTGCCCGACGTCGCGCTGCACAGCTTCCGCTGCAAGACGCACACCGTGTCGGACACCGCGTTCCGCGGCTTCGGCGGGCCGCAAGGCATGTTCCCCATCGAGCACATCGTCGACGAGATCGCGATCGCGCTCGGCAAGGATCCGCTCGACGTGCGCATTGCCAACCTGTACGGCAAGACGTCGCGCAACGTCGCGCCGTACGGCATGACGATCGAGGACAACATCGCGCCGGAGCTGATCGCCAGGCTCGCGGAGACCTCGCGCTACCGCGAAAGGCGCAGCGAGATCGTCGCGTGGAACCGCGCCAATCCCGTGATCAAGCGCGGCATCGCGCTCACGCCGGTGAAGTTCGGCATCTCGTTCACCGCCACCCACTACAACCAGGCGGGCGCGCTGCTTCACCTGTACAACGACGGCACGCTGCTGCTGAACCACGGCGGCACGGAGATGGGCCAGGGCCTGTTCACCAAGGTGGCGCAGGTGGTGGCGCAGGAGATGGGTGTGCCGCTCTCCTCCGTGCGCGTGTCCGCGTCCGACACGAGCAAGGTGCCGAATGCGTCGCCTACCGCCGCGTCGTCGGGCAGCGACCTGAACGGCATGGCCGCCCGCGATGCGGCGCGCACGCTGCGTGCGCGGCTCGCCGCGTTCGCAGCGCGCAAGTTCGAGTGCGACGCCGGGGCGATCGAGTTCGCCGATGGCGTGGTCAGCGCGGCAGGCAAGGTGCTCCCGTTCGCCGATCTCGCGCGTGCGGCCTATTTCGCGCGCGTGCAGCTGTCGGCCACCGGCTTCTACGCTACGCCCAAGATCCACTACGACCCCAAGACACTCACGGGGCGTCCGTTCTTCTATTTCGCGTACGGTGCGGCAGTGAGCGAGGTCGCGGTCGATACCCTCACCGGCGAGCACCGCCTGCTCGCTGTCGACATCCTCCACGACGTCGGTACGTCGCTCAATCCGGCGATCGATCTCGGCCAGATCGAGGGCGGCTTCATCCAGGGCTGGGGCTGGCTCGCGATGGAGGAGCTCTGGTGGAACGACAAGGGTGAGTTGCGCACGCATGCGCCGTCCACCTACAAGATTCCGACCGCGCACGACGTGCCGAAGCACTTCAACGTTGATTTCTTCAACGAGCCGAATCGCGAGGAGACGATCTACCGGTCGAAGGCCGTGGGCGAGCCGCCGTTCATGCTCGCGCTGTCGGCCTTCCACGCGCTGCGCGATGCCGTCGCGAGCGTCGCCGATCGCAGGTGCCCCTTGCGTCTCGATGCGCCCGCCACCGACGAGCGGCTGCTGTTTACGGTCGAGGACCTGCGCACGAAGGCCCGCGCGAATGTCTGACGCTCGCTGGATCCCCGAGCTTGCGGCACGCGTGCCGCGCGAAGGCCGCGCGGTGCTGGTGACGCTCGCGAACGCGACGGGATCGACGCCGCGCGAGAGCGGGACCGCGATGATCGTGTCGCCCTCGGGGGCATTCGGCAGCATCGGCGGCGGGCATCTCGAGTTCGAGGCGCTGCGCGTGGCGCGCGACGCGCTTGCGCAGCCTGCGGCGCCGGCGCCGTGGATCGTGCGCTTTCCGCTCGCGGCGCGCCTCGGGCAATGCTGCGGCGGCGTCGCGACGCTCGCGTTCGCGGTGATCGGCGACGACAACCGCGCGTGGCTCGAGGACGCGGTCGCGCGGGAGCGCGCCGGTGAGGCAATGGATCTCGTGACGCAGCTCGACGGCTCGCGCGAGGCGCATGCGATCGTCGAAGCCAGCGGCGACGTCGACCGCGCGCGCCTGGTCAACGTGGATGGCGCGACGCGCATCGTCCACACCATCGTGCCCGATGGATTCACCGTGCTGGTCTTCGGCAACGGCCATGTCGGACGTGCGCTGGTGCAGGTAATAGGCGTGCTGCCCGCGCGCGTGCGATGGATCGACGAGCGTGAGTCGGACTTTCCGGCGGACGTCCCGGGCAACGTGGAAGTCGTGTGCACGGATGCGCCGGTCGAGGAAATCGACGGCGCACCGAAGGGCGCGCTGCTCGTCGTCTCCACGCACACGCATGCGCTCGACTTCGACCTCGTGAGCGCGGCGCTCAGGCGCGACGACTGGCGCTACCTCGGGCTCATCGGATCGGCCTCCAAGCGCAACCAGTTCGAGAAGCGCCTGCTCGCACGCGGATTCACGCCTGCGCAAGTCGCGCGCATCACGTGTCCCATCGGCCGCTCGGTCCCCGTGCGCAGCAAGCATCCCGGCGCGATTGCCGTTGCGGTGGCAGCGGAGCTCCTCGCCGTCCGCGAGGCCCAGACAGGGTCGGGTTCGAGTTTTCTTGCCGGCGCGGCCACCGGACCTCGCGAAGCCGAAATTCGAACCTGACCCTGTTTCCACGACTTCCATGACGCCACGCCTGCGCCTCACCGGCATCACCAAGATCTATCCGAGCGTGGTCGCCAACTCGGACATCGACCTCACGGTGCTGCCGGGCAAGGTGCACGCGGTGCTGGGCGAGAACGGCGCGGGCAAGTCGACGCTCATGAAGATCATCTACGGCGCGGTCAAGCCCGACGCCGGGACGATCGAGTGGGAAGGCCAGCCCGTCACCATCGCCAATCCCGCCCGCGCGCGGCGCCTCGGCATCGGCATGGTGTTCCAGCACTTCTCGTTGTTCGAGACGCTGACGGTCGCCGACAACATCGCGCTCGCGCTCGAGGGCGATCGTGCCGGACCCGGACTTCCGGAGCGCATCCGCGAGGTCTCGACGAAGTACGGATTGCCGCTCGACCCCGCGCGCTATGTGCACACGATGTCCGTAGGCGAGCGGCAAAGAGTGGAGATCGTCCGCTGCCTGCTGCAGGACCCACGGCTCCTGATCATGGACGAGCCCACGTCGGTGCTCACGCCGCAGGCCGTCGAGAAGCTCTTCGAGACGCTGCGCCGCCTCGCCGCCGAAGGCTGCAGCATCCTCTACATCAGCCACAAACTGGACGAGATCCGCGCTCTGTGCCACAAGGCGACGGTGCTTCGCGCGGGCAAGGTCACGGGCACGTGCGACCCGCGCCGCGAGTCGTCGTCGTCGCTCGCGCGCATGATGATCGGCGGCGACCTGCCGCATCCCGCGCATCGCGAGTCCGCGGCGGGCGAGCCCGCGCTGGTGGTGAAGAATCTCACGCTGCCGGCGGACGACCCGTTCGGCACGTCGCTCGCCAACATCAACCTCACCGTGCGCTATGGCGAGGTGCTCGGCATCGCGGGCGTCTCGGGCAACGGGCAGAAGGAACTGATGGCAGCCCTCTCCGGCGAGCGCACGCTCGACGATGCCGGCACCATCACGATCCTCGGCGTCCCCGCGGGCCGCATGGATGCCGCCAAGCGCCGCCGGCTCGGCTTCACGTTCGTGCCCGAAGAACGACTGGGCCGCGGGGCCGTCCCCGAGATGTCGCTCTCCGACAATGCCCTGCTCACGGCGCACCGGCAGTCCATGACGAAGAAGGGTTTCATCCGCCACCGCGTGGTGCGCACCTACGCGACCGACACGATCCGCGAGTACCGCGTGAAAGCCGGCGGTCCCGAGGCCGCCGCGCGGAGCCTTTCGGGCGGCAACCTGCAGAAGTACATCGTGGGACGCGAGATCCGCCAGGGACCGCGCCTCATGATCGCCGCGCAGCCCACGTGGGGCGTGGACGTGGGCGCCGCCGCGCAGATTCGCCAGGCGCTGCTCGACCTGCGCGACAGCGGCGTCGCGGTGCTCGTGGTGTCGGAGGAACTGGACGAGCTCTTCGAGATCTGCGACCGCCTCGCGGTGATCGCGCAGGGACGCCTCTCCGATCCCAAGCCGGTGAGCGAGACCAACGCCGAGGAGATCGGGCTGCTCATGTCCGGTTCGTTCATCCACGCGCAGACCGAGTCGGCGCACGCGTTCTCGCCCGCGGGCGTCATATCCACATGAGCAGCCCGCGATGAAGATCCGTCTCGAAGCGCGCCCCGAGCCGTCACGCCTTGCAGGCTGGCTGTCGCCGATCGTCGCGACCGCGGCGGTCGTGATCATCGGCCTCGTCCTGTTCAAGCTGATGGGCAAGGACCCGTGGCTTGCGACCTACACGTTCTTCATCGATCCCATCGACACGCTGTACAAGGCCGCCGAGATGCTGCTCAAGGCAGCGCCGATCATGCTGTGCGCGGTGGGACTGGCCGTCGGCTATCGCGCGAACGTGTGGAACATCGGCGCCGAGGGCCAGCTCATCATGGGCGCGATCTGCGGCGGCGGCGTGGCGCTCGCATTCCAGGAAGTCGAGACGCGCTGGGTGCTGCCGGTGATGCTCATCGCCGGCATGCTGGGCGGCATGGCCTGGGCGGCGATCCCGGCGTTCCTGCGCACGCGCTTCAACGCCAACGAGATCCTCGTGTCGCTGATGCTCGTGTACGTCGCCTCGCTCATCCTGTCGCTGCTCGTGCACGGCGCCTGGCGCGACCCGGAAGGCTTCAACTTTCCGCAGTCGAAGATGTTCGCGGAGCAC
>CAZIZD010000090.1:4612-13266 GCA_964543615.1 uncultured Alcaligenaceae bacterium
CGGAGCACGCGCTGCTGCCCAACCTGGTGCCCGAGACACGACTGCACGTGGGTTTCATCATGGCGCTGCTCGCCGTGGTCGCGGGCTGGCTCTTCATGGGCAAGAGCCTTCCGGGATTCCAGATGCGCGTGGCGGGGCTAGCCCCCGCCGCCGCCAATTACGCGGGCATTTCGTCCAGCCGGACCGTGTGGATGGGCATGCTGGTCGGGGGCGGATGCGCGGGGCTTGCAGGAGTCGGCGAGGTCGCCGGCCCCGTCGGACAGCTGCTGCCCATCGTCTCGCCGGGCTACGGCTTCGCCGCGATCATCGTCGCGTTCGTGGGACGGCTCCATCCGATCGGCATCTTCTTCGCGAGCCTCCTCATGTCGCTCCTGTACCTCGGTGGCGAAGCGGCACAGATGAAGCTCGCGCTGCCCTCGTCCGTCACGGGATTGTTCCAGGGCACGCTGCTTTTGTTCCTGCTCGCGGCCGACGTGTTCATCCACTACCGCCTGCGCATCGTGCGCGCGCCGGCGGCGGTCGCGAAGCCCGCGTGATGGATACCTTCCTCCAGCTCGTCCTCCTCACGCTCGCCGCGGGCACGCCGCTCGTGTTCGCCGCGCTCGGCGAGCTCGTCACCGAGAAGTCCGGCGTGCTCAACCTCGGTGTGGAAGGCATGATGCTCGTCGGCGCGGTGGTCGCGTTCATCGTCGCGGCCACCACCAAGTCGCCGTGGCTCGGCGTGCTCGCTGGCATGCTCGCCGGCGCGGCGCTCTCGCTCCTGTTCGCGGTCGTGACCCTCACGCTGCAGGCCAACCAGGTGGCGTCGGGACTCGCGCTCTCGCTGTTCGGGGTCGGCATATCGGCCTTCGTCGGTCTCGAGTACGTGAGCGTGGTGATCGAGCCCATCAAGCCGGTATTCGGCGTGAGCCCGCTCGCCGTGATCTCGCTCCTGCTGTTCGCCGCGATCCAGTGGTTCCTCTACAGGACGCGCGCGGGCCTGGTGCTGCGCGCGGTCGGCGAATCGCCGCAATCCGCGCACGCCATCGGCTATCCGGTGATTCGCATCCGCTACCTCGCGGTGCTGTTCGGCGGCGCATGCGCCGGCTTGGGCGGCGCGTACCTCTCGCTCGTCTACAACCCGTCGTGGGTGGAAGGCATGACCGCGGGCCGCGGGTGGATTGCCCTCGCGCTCGTCGTGTTCGCCACGTGGAAGCCGTGGCGCGTGCTCGCGGGAGCTTACCTCTTCGGCGGCGTCACGCTCGCGCAATTCCAGGCGCAGGCTCTCGGCGTCGAGATCCCCGCGCAGTACCTTTCCATGCTGCCGTACGTCGCCACCATCGTCGTGCTCGCGATCATTTCGCGGGACGCCGCGACGATCAAGCTCAATGCGCCCGCCTCGCTGGGGCGTGCGTTCCATCCCGACGGGTGAAAACTGCTGATGGAAGCGGGCCGGCGCGGCCGGCCCGTCTTGGTTATAAAATCGACGTCTTGCCCACTTTGGAGACCCCCATGACCCGCATGTCCCGCAGGACGACGCTCGCGGCCCTCGCCTCGGCCACGGTCGCCGCCGCCGCTCTCTCGCTGCCCGCCGCCGCGCAAGCCCCGAAGGCGGGCGAGCCCCTCAAGATCGGCTTCGTCTACGTGAGCCCCATCGGCGACGCCGGGTGGACGTTCCAGCACGACACGGGCCGCAAGGAAATGGAAAAGGCGCTGGGCGCCAAGGTCACCACCAAGTACATCGAGAGCGTGCCCGAGGGCGCGGACGCCGAGCGCGTGATCCGCGAGCTCGCGCAAACGGGCCACAACCTCATCTTCACGACCTCGTTCGGTTACATGAACCCGACGATCAAGGTCGCGCAGGCGTTCCCCAACCACAAGTTCGAGCACGCGACGGGCTACAAGACCTCGAAGAACGTCGGCATCTACAACGCGCGCTTCTACGAAGGCCGCTACCTCGCGGGCATCGTGGCGGGCAAGATGAGCAAGACCGGCGTCGCGGGCTACGTTGCCGCGTTCCCGATTCCCGAAGTGGTGATGGGCATCAACGCGTTCGCGCGCGGCATGCGCAGCGTCAATCCCAAGGCCGAGGTGAAGGTCATCTGGGTCAACTCGTGGTTCGATCCGGGCAAGGAGAGCGAGGCCGCCAACACGCTCATCTCGCAGCAGGCCGACGTGCTCACGCATCACACCGACTCGACCGCCGCCGTGCAGGCCGCGGAAGCGAAGAAGGTCTACGCGATCGCGTACCACTCCGACATGTCGAAGTACGGTCCCAATGCGCAGCTCACCGCCGTGACGCACCATTGGGGCAACTACTACACCAAGGTCGCGCAGTCGGCGGTCGACGGCAAGTGGCAGCAGGACAACGTGTGGGGCGGCATCAAGGACGGCATGATCAAGCTCGCGCCGTTCAACAAGATCGTGCCGCAGGACGTGCAGGACCTCGTCAAGAAGGCGGAGGGCGAGATCGCCGCCGGCAAGCTCGCCGTGTTCCAGGGCCCGATGAAGGACAACACGGGCAAGGAGCGCCTCCCGGCGGGCAAGGCGATCACCGACGCCGACCTCTCCAAGATGGACTACTACGTCGAAGGCGTCGTCGGCAAGCTGCCGTCGGCAAAGTAGCCTCCCAGGCGCGAGGCCGCAGCCGTGCGCTGCGCCTCGCGCTGATGTAGCGCGTCCCCAGAAACACCGTCGAGTCGAGCCATGAACGCCAAGCACACCGCGCCTGCCCGAGGCGCAGCCGCCAAGCCCATACGCCGCCCTGCGCGCCGCCGTACCGTGGCATCCGGGGACGTCGATCACGCGAGCACGCCCGAGGCGGTCGAGCGCTCCGTCATCGCCGATCGGGTGAGTGCCGCCAACCTCTCCGAGCGTGCCGCGCGGGCGGACATCCCGCCTTCCCGGCGCCCGCCGCCCCACAAGCTCAAGGAAGCGCCGCCGGGCGCCGCGGAGAGCGGCGTCGATCTCGAGGAAGCGCTTTCCGCCGACTGGCGGGTGGGCGGATACCCGTACGAGTACCTGCTACCCCGCAAGAGCTACGAGCGGCAGAAGTACCGGCTGCAGGTCGAGCTCCTCAAGATGCAGGCGTGGGTCAAGGAGACCGGACAGAAGGTCGTGGTGCTCTTCGAGGGACGCGATGCCGCCGGCAAGGGGGGCGCCATCAAGCGCTTCATGGAGCACCTCAATCCGCGCGGTGCGCGCGTGGTCGCGCTCAACAAGCCGACCGAGGACGAGCGCGGACAGTGGTACTTCCAGCGCTACATCCAGCACTTGCCCACGAGCGGGGAGATCGTGCTGTTCGATCGCTCTTGGTACAACCGCGCCGGTGTCGAGCGCGTGATGCAGTTCTGCACCGACAAGGAATACACGGAGTTCATGCGGCAGGCGCCGGTGTTCGAGCAGAACCTCGTGCACAGCGGCATCCACCTCGTGAAGTTCTGGTTCTCGGTGAGTCGCGACGAGCAGCGCCGGCGCTTCAAGGAGCGCGAGTCGCATCCGCTCAAGCAGTGGAAGCTCTCGCCCATCGACATGGCGTCCCTCGACAAGTGGGACGACTACACCAAGGCCAAGGAAGCGATGTTCTTCCATACCGACACCGCCGACGCGCCGTGGACGGTGATCAAGTCCGACGACAAGAAGCGCGCGCGCCTCAACGCCCTGCGCTTCCTGCTGCATTCGTTCCCGTACAAGGCCAAGGACCCCGAGCGCATCGGCACCGTCGACCCGCTGCTGGTCGGACGCGCGCACATCGTGTACGAGCGCGGGGAGAAGTCGGCGTAAGTCGCACGGCGCATCATCGGCGCGAGGGCCGGTCGCGCCGCGCCCGCCACTCGCTGGGACTCGCCTTCGCCCAGCCGCGAAACGCGCGCGAGAACACCGCGGCGTCCGCATAGCGCAACGCCGCGGCGATCTCCGACAGCGGCAGTTCCGTGTTCTCGAGCAGTTGCTTCGCGAGCTCGAATCGAGTCTGACCGACGAGCTCCTGCAAGCTGGTCCCCTCGGATGCGAGCCGCTTGCGCAACGTCCGCTCGTGCACGCCGAACAGAAGCGCCACGCTCTGCGCGGACGACGCGCCGCTCAGCACCATCTGGTGAAGGGCGCCTCGCGCGACGTCGGCGAAGCTCCTGTTGCTCTCCGCGCCGGCCTGCTGGATGGCCTGCATGACCAGTGCGCGAAGCCTGGGGTCCGCGCCCGCGATGACGTGATCGAGCCACGATGCCTCGAACACGATGCCCGACACTTCGGCATCGAAGCGAACGTCGGAACCGAATGCGCGCCGATACGGACGCGAGTCCTTCGGCCGCCCGTGCGAGAACTGGACGCGCAGCGGCTTCCACGCGGGGCCGCAAATCTCCTTCAGGGCCTTGTGCCCGATGGCGATGGCGGCGTCGTAGAGGTGCGCGGCGCCGGGTGTCGCGTGCCGGTAGATGGAGTAGCCGAGAAGCACGTGCGACGCTCCCAGGTGGATCAGGATCGGGACTGCCCCGCGGTCGTGCAGGTAAAGATGCAGCAGGAGCGCGCGCAACGCCTCGCCCACGGTGGACGAGTTGCGCATCAGGTAGCCGATGGCGCCGAGTCCGCCCAAGTCGAAGCGCTCGCCGACGAGAAGGCCGAAGTGGTCGCAGTCCGTCGCTTTCGCGCACTCCGCCATCAGGCAGCCGAGAGACGCGAACTCGATCCGGTGCTCGGGATTGCGGAACGTCGACAGCGGGATGCCGGCACGGGCGAACGGAAGGTTCGGGGCGACCCCCAGCGCCTTGAGGACGTCCGGAATCGCAGCAACGGGACCGATCCTGACTTCGCCTGGGGCCGTGGACAGCGGCGAGGCCCTGCGGTGCGCCTGCGAAGCCGTGCGCACCCCGCGATCGCGCGCAGGACCGCGACTCTCCGCATGGAGCTCTTGCGCGACGGGCTTGGTCGATCGTGCCATCCGGCAGCCTCCGGGCTCCCCGCAGATCAGGGACCACCAGCCGCTATCGTAGCGGGCCTTCGGGGCTGGACACCCCTGGACGGTTCACGCGAGGGCCGGATTTGCAAAGTGCAATCCACTGCGTTCTGCTAGGCTTTCGCGCCCGTTTCATTGCCAATCCCGCGCGGCCCCTGCCGCGCCAAAGGAAACCCAACATGACGAGACACGCTCTATTGGGCGCGATCCTCGCCGTCGTGCTCGCGACGGTGGCGTCCGCCCAGACGTTCAAGATGACCACGCCGTTCGCGCCGGGTGTCGCCGTCCCCGACAAGATCGAGTCCTCGATCGGGACGCTGAACCTGGACTACGGCTATCCGTCGGCCGATACGGTCGACAAGATCTACGACAACCTGGACCGTTCGCGTGCCTTGCAGGCCTACCTGCTCGCGATCCCCATCGTCAACCAGGCGGGCATGCGCGACTCCATACGCAAGTTCGGGCCGGACAACCAGACCGACGTGATCTGGGAAGACCTGGTCGATCCGCGTACCGTCGAGCTGACGGCCAACGACAACACGATCTACAACTTCATCTGGCTCGACACCAGCAAGGGACCGGTCGTCGCCGAGATTCCGCCCAAGGTGCTGGGGCTCGTCAACGACTTTTGGTACAAGTGGGTGGCCGACGTCGGCATCACCGGCGCCGACAAGGGCAAGGGCGGCAAGTACCTCGTGCTGCCGCCTGGATACAAGGGCAAGGTCCCGCAGGGCTACAACGTCGTGCGGCCGAGCACCTTCGGAAACTGGCTCGTGTTCCGCGCCTTCCTCGTCGACGGTTCGACCAGGCCCGGCGTGGAATCGGTGAAGAAGAACTTGCGGATCTATCGTCTCGCCGACGCCGCCAAGCCTCCGCCGATGAAGTTCGTGAATGCCTCGGGCGTTCCGGCCAACTTCGTCGCACCGGGCGACTACTCGTTCTGGGGCCTCCTCGACCAGGTCATCCAGGAGGAGCCGCCCGAGGGTTCCGATCCCACGACGCTGGGTCTCTTCGCCTCGATCGGCATCGTCAAGGGCAAGCCCTTCAATCCCGACGAGCGCATGAAGAAGATCCTCACCGACGCCGCGAACATCGGCGCCGTGACCGCGCGCAGCATCGCCTTCAAGATCCGTTCGAAGGAAGCGTACTTCTACGCCGACAGCGCGTGGCGCCTGCCCTTCTTCGGCGGCTACAAATTCGAGGTCTCGCCGGGCGTCAGCAACCTCGACGGTGCGGCCTTCTACTACTACTTCGCCACCGGCGTCACGCCCGCGATGGAGGAGAAGATGGTGGGTCGCGGATCGCAATACCCATGGTCCGTGCAGGATGCGAAGGGCAATCCCTTCGACGGCGGCAAGACCTACAAGCTGCGCCTGCCGCCGAACGTCCCGGTGAAGGATTTCTGGTCGGTGATCGTCTACGACAACCAGACCCGCTCGATGGTGCAAGCCGATCAGAAGGCCCCGAGCGTCAGCAGCCAGAACAAGGGCGTGAAGACCAATGCCGACGGTTCGGTGGACGTGTACTTCGGACCCAAGGCGCCGGCCGGATGGGAGAACAACTGGGTGCAGACGATTCCGGGCAAGGGCTGGTTCATGATCCTGCGCCTGTACGGACCGCTCGAGCCGTGGTTCAACAAGACGTGGCGGCCGGGCGAGATCGAATTGCAACCCTGATTGACAAGCTGCGACACTGGAACGGGCGCCCTGGCGCCCGTTTTTCATTGCATGCGACGCGCTGCCCTACGCAACGGGTTGGCCGTCGGCCACGCGCGGCGCCGCCTTCGGTGCGGCAGGCTTGAGTCCGTAACGGGTCATGACGGCCATCAGCTTCTCGCGATCGGGAGGTCCGCCGGCAGCGGCCAGTGCGCCCACTTCGCGGAAGAATTGTGCGCCGATGTCGGGCGTCAACATGACGAGCGCGCGCGCGGTCTCCGACCCGGGATTGGCAAAGCTGTGGACCGAGCCGCGCGGCGTCGACATCCAGTCACCGGGCCCGAGGTCGCGGCTCGTGTCGTCGACCGAGTATCGGAGCGTGCCTTCGAGCACGTAGACGCACTCCTCGTTGCCGGGGTGGCTGTGCGGCGGGGGCGCGTGGGCGCCGGCCGGAACCGTCATCTCGAACACCCCGAGCCCGCCCGTTCGCGCGCCGTCCACGAGATAGCGGACTTCCATTCGGCCGACCTTCACGATCTCTTGACTCACTGTGCTCTCCTGGGTTCGATGGGATTCGGGCGCGCGGTTCATCCAGCGCGTGCAACGGCAATCTAGCGTGTTGCACGAGCGTGATAAATCCTGTCTACTGCAACTGATTGTTGCAGAAGCGAACCCAATGAGAGACCGACTCGAGGGCATGCGCGTGTTCGCGCACGTCGTGGAAGCGAAGAGCTTCTCGGCGGCGGCGGACAAGCTCGGCATGTCGAAGTCGCTCGCGAGCCGGCACGTGAGCGCGCTCGAAAGCGCGCTGTCGGTGAAGCTCCTGCACCGGTCGACACGCAGGCTCAGCCTCACCGAAGCAGGCGCGATTCTCTACGAGCACTGCGCGCGCATCGTCCAGGAAGCTGCGCTCGCCGAGCAACGCCTCGCGCGGACGCAATCCGAGCCTGCGGGCCTCGTCAGAGTGACGGCCGTCCCGGCGTTTGCGTTACGGCATGTCCTCCCCGCGCTCACCGAGTTCCATCGCAAGTACCCGAAGATCAGGGTCAAGCTGTCGTGCAACAACCGGCCTGTCGATCTTTCCGACGAGGCATTCGACTTCGGCATTCGCGTGTCCTTCGATCCCCCGGCGAACCTCGTCGCGCGCAAGCTCGCCGCCAACCGCGCGGTGCTGTGCGCCTCACCCGCGTACCTCGAGCGGCGCGGCACGCCGCGCAGGATCGACGATCTGCGCAAGCACGAGTGCGTGCTCTTCCCTGCGCTCGCCCCCAAGGGGCATTGGACGCTGCGCCGGGATGGGCGCAAGCATTCCGTGCCGGTCAGCGACGTGTTCGAAACCGACGAGATGGACGTGGTGCATGCGTCCGTCGTCGCCGGGTTCGGCATCGGCATCCTGCCGCTGCACGTGGCGCACGAGGACTTGCGCCGCGGGCGGCTCGTCCCGCTGCTGCGTCGATTCGAGATCGTGCCGCAGAGCGCCATCTACCTCGTGTATCTGCCCAACCGCACGCTGCCCTTGCGCGTGCGCGCGCTGATGGACTTTCTCGCGCAGCGCTTCGGACCCGTTCCGTCGTGGGAAGCCGGTTGGTGACCGGCGTGCGACGACAAACTACGAGGCGCGCCTGATGGGCGGCCGACGCCGGCCGCGAACAACGGTTTACAGCCCGCCGCCCCATCGATACTGCCAAGCGGCGCCGAGGAGGTCGTAGCTGTTGCCGGTGCGCGCGGACACGCCGGTGCTCGCGTAGAACTTGACGGAGTTGTGGACGTCGACCGGGATCGCGTACGTGCCGCCCACGCGCCAGTTCTGCTGAAGGTCGGCGTTCAGCGTTCCGTTGAGGGTGCTCCGGCCCCCTGCGAAAAAGGTGAGGTCCAGGGAACCCCACGCGCCCGAGTTGAAGTTGTAGATCGCGTGGCCGGACAGCGACCAGAGCGGGTCCTGCGAGCGGCGGTTGCCGTTGAAGAAGTCGCCGTTGGTCGTGAACAGCGTGACCCCGGCCTTCCCTTCCAGGGTCCACGCGTCGAGCGCCTTGGAAACTCCGAGCTCGGGCTTGAAGCTCCAGCGGTGGGTG
>CAZIZD010000091.1:0-13211 GCA_964543615.1 uncultured Alcaligenaceae bacterium
GAAGTGCCGGTCCAGGCCACGCGCACCTGCGGCAGCACGGCGTACACGAACGTCTGCATCGGGTTGGCACCGGTGGCGCGCATGGCCTCGACCGGTCCGACGTCGATGGCCTCGACGGCCTCGGCGAAGAGCTTCCCGGCGAACCCGATGCAGAACAGCGTGAGCGCGAGAACGCCGGGGAGCATGCCGAAGCCCAGGATGGCCACGAGCAGGATGGTCCAGATCATCTCGTGCACGGAGCGGCACGCCATGATCGTGAGGCGCGCGAGCGGATACAGGATGCGGCTCGGCGACATGTTCGCCGAGGCGAACCACGCGAGCGGGATCGCGAAGAAGATCCCGAGGACGGTGGCGAGGTACGACATCTGCAGTGTCTCGAACACCGAGTGGAGGTAGTCGGGCTGCGTGATGCGCGCCATGTCGGGCGGGAAGTACCGCGTCATCAGCGTTTCGCCCATGCGGCCCAGGATGCCCGGCAGGCGGTCGAGCGGGATCTGCAGCCGGTCGACGGACCAGATGGTCAGCGCGACCAGTCCGATCGCGACCGCGTCGCGCTTCCATCGCACGTAGCGGCGCGAGCGGGTGACCTCGGCCACGGCCGCCACGCCGACGTCCTCCGCCACGGCCGCGTCAGATGATGGCTTTGCGGGCATAGTGGGAGACGATCTCGCCGAGGATGATGAGCAGCAGCACTGCGCACAGCACGGTGGCCACGCCGCCGTAATTGGAGCGCGCTAGCTGGCGGAAGAGCACGAGGCCCAGGCCACCTGCGCCCACGAGGCCCATGATGGTCGAGCGGCGGATGTTGATGTCCCACTCGAAGATCACGGTACCAAGCACCACGGGCATCACCTGCGGGACGATGCCGTACCAGAGCACCTGGAACTTGTTGCCGCCGACGGCACGTATCGCTTCGATGGGGCCGGGCTGCACGTCCTCGATTGCCTCGGCGATGACCTTGGAGATGAACCCGACGGAGCGCACCGCCATGGCCAGTACGCCGGCCAGCACGCCGAGGCCGACCGCGGACACGAAGATGAGTGCCCATACGATCTCGTGCACCGAGCGGGAGAGCGTCATGAGGCTGCGGCCGATCACGTAGCTCGTGCGGCCGAGCGGCGTGATGTTGCTGGCGCCGAGCCATGCCACCGGCAGTGCGAGGAAGAGGCCCAGGAAGCTCGCAAGTGTGGCCATCAGCGCGGTGTCGATGGCGGGGTCCACGAGATCGGGAATGATGCTCGTGTCGAAATCGGCGAAGCGCCCGAGCGCGGTGCCGATCGACGCAAGCGTCAGGCGCGACCAATCGGTGTCCTTGACGAGGATGGCGTACATCGTGCCGAGGACGAACAGCACGATGACACCCAGGGTGAGCAGGCGCATGCGGCGCACGACCCGCCGGTCGCGCGCGACGGCATCGATGCGCTGGTCGAGCGTGAGTGCCGCGCCGCCCGTCACAGGACCTCCAGCGCGTAGATGTCGTGCATCGCCTTTTCGTCGAGATCGGAGGGACGTCCCTCGAACTTCTTGACGCCGTCCTGGAGGCCGATGATGTGCGTGCAGAATTCGGTGGCGAGCTTCACGTCGTGGATGTTGCAGAGCACCGGGATGCGCCGCTCGCGTGCGACCTCGCGGATCAGCCCCATCACCTCGCGCGCGATCTTGGGGTCGAGGGCGGAGGTGGGCTCGTCGACGAGGAGCAGGCGTGGGTTCTGCATGAGCGCGCGCGCGATGCCCACGCGCTGGCGCTGTCCGCCGGAGAGGCGGTCGGCGCGCTTGTCGACGTGGTCGCGCAGGCCCACTCGGTCGAGCAGCGTGAGCGCCTGTCCGATGTCCTCGCGGCGGAAGACGCGGAAGATGCTGCGCAGCGTGCCGGTGTGGCCGAGGCGCCCGGTGAGGACGTTGTCGAGCACGGACAGCCGCTCGATCAGGTTGAACTCCTGGAAGATCATGCCGATGTTGCGGCGCGCGTGGCGCAGCGCGCGCTGACCGATCGACAGGATCTCCTCGCCGTCGAGCTTGACCGACCCCGCGGTGGGTTCCACGAGCCGGTTGACGCATCGAATCAGGGTCGACTTGCCGGCGCCGCTCGGCCCGATGATCGCGAAGAAGTCGTCGGGGGCGACGTCGAAGCTCACGTTGCGCAGGATCGGGCGGTCGCCGTACGCGGCGCACAGGTCACGAACTTGAAGTGCGATGTCCATCGTCGATGTTCGGGAGTTGGGGGGGCGGGCGGTGGCTCGCGCCGCGCCGGGCCCCGATAATCGATCCGCTTACTTCACGCCCGCGTCGCGGACGATGTTGTAGTCGGAATCCTTCATCGCCACGAACTTCTCGGAGTCGACGTTTTCGAGGAACTTCTTGCCCTCGGGCGTCTGGTCGAGTGTCAGGAAGGTGTCGGCGATTTTCTGCTTCAACTCGGGGCACAGCGTGCCGCGGTAGACGAAGGGGTCCTGCGGAATGAGCGGCGAGCTCCACAGGATATTGAAGTCGTCGAGCTTCACCTTGCCGGTTCCGATCGTGTTCATGAAGCGGTGGCTGGCGACAAAGGCCACGTCAGCCTTGCCGTCGGCCACGGCAAACGTGGACAGGTCGTGGCCGCCCGAGAAAGCGACGCGGCTGAAGTACTCCTTGAGGGGCATCTTGACGGTCTTCTTCGCGAACTCCGATTCGGGGATCAGCGCCCCGGAGGTGCTGGCCGGGTCGACCAGCAGCATCACCGAGCCCTTGGTCGCGGCGACATCGCCGAACTTGCCGCCCTTCTTGGAGATGAGCAGCGACTTGTAGCCGGGGCCCGCGTCCTGCACCCCGAGCTTCTTCTTGTAGTAGGTCGCGAACACCTCGATGTTCTTGTCCTTGTTGTGCGCGATGACGTATGACTCGGGTCCGAGCACCCCCACGTCGACCCACTTGCCCATCAACGCCTCGACCACCGACGAGTAGGAAGTCGGCATGTAGAACTCGATCTTCTTGCCAGTGTTCTTGGCAAGGAGGTCGACGACGGGCTTGTAGAGCGTGAGCTCGCGGATGGTTTCCTGCGTGGGAATGATGGAGAACCGGAGCACGGCGGGGTTCTCGCATTGCTGCGCGTACGCGGGGAAGGCCGCGAGGAAGGCGGATGCGGCGACGCCGATCGCCGCGGCGACCATCTTGCGGCCGAGCGCGCGGCGGGTGAGGGACTGGTGCGGTGTATCGGTCATGGTGCCTCCTTCGAGTGGGTGGGTGCCGGCTGGGGCCGATCTTGGACGTGGATCAGAAGCGATCAGAAGCGATCGGGAAGTGAATCAGGAGAGGACGCGCCGCCGGCCGACGGCCGGCGGCGGAGGATCTTCGCCGCGGTCCGCCGGCCCGAGCGAGGCGTGCATGCGCTCGCGGCTCGCCGTGACGTGGTCGTGCAGGGCCTTGCCGGCGGCGGCTGCCTGGCCGTCGCCGATGAGCTTGACGATGTCGCGATGCTCGCGGGTCGACACCGAGAGCGTTCCGCCCTGTTCCAGCGTGCGCCGGCGGAAGAGGTGCAGCTCGTTGACGAGGCGCCGGTAGACGAGCAGGAGCTTGTCGTTGCCCGCGAGCTCGACCATGCGGTCGTGAAACTCGAGGTTGGCGGCGAGGTAGGCGCCGACGTCGTTGCTGGACGCCGCGGCCTCCATCCGCGCCACGATCTGGCGCAGTTCGCGGATCTGCAGCGGCGTGATGGTCTGCGCGAGCTTGCGGCCCACGTACTCGTCGAGCACCGCGCGCAATTCGTAAATCTCGTCGGCTTCGCGGACGCTGATCTGGCGGACGTAGACGCCGCGGTTCTTCTCGAGGCGCACAAGCCCCGATTCCTCCAGCGCCCGGAAGGCCTCGCGGACCGGTCCGCGCGAGACGCCCAGCATCGCGGCGACCTCGACCTCGCGCAGCTGCTGGCCCGCGGGCAGGTCGCCCGCGAGGATCATCCGCTCCAGCTCGCGCTGCACCAGCGTGGACAGGGAGTGCGCCTGGACGAGCGCGATGGGGTGGTCGGCAGCCAGTTCGGAGGCGCTGGCGCGGGCCTCGGCCCGGTCGCCCGGGACCAGCGCGAGCTGGTGGAGGGACGCGGCGCGGGAGGGCTTGCGGGGCATCGCGTGGAACGTACGCCCCGTTGTGTTTATTGTCAACAATCTGCAAAATGCAACGGACAAACTTGCAACTGCGTTGCGAACTGCGTCGTGTCCGTGCAGCTCGGTCCGCAAGGTTCAATGGCGCGCGCGCAAGCTTGCGACCGGACAGGGTCCCGGGTAGCATCGCCTGCGACCGTTGCACCACCGTTACGGTTGCCCCTTGTTTCGGGCTGCCTTTTTCCGGCCCCTTGGTCATGCCCTGGCTGTACGCTTGCCTGCCCTTGTTCGGCTCACGAATCTCCGCCTCGAAGGAGTCATCGATGAAATCCCTAAGAATGCTGGCGTCCGTCTCGGTCGCCGCCCTGTTCGCGGCGATGCCCGCGCTGGCCCAAAAGGTCGAGCTCAACGTCTACACGGCGCTCGAGACCGACCAGCTCAAGGCGTACACGGAAGGCTTCAACAAGGTCTATCCGAACATCGACATCAAGTGGACGCGCGACTCGACGGGCGTGATCACCTCGAAGCTTCTCGCCGAGAAGGCCAACCCGGTTGCCGACCTCGTGGTCGGCGTGTCGGCGTCGAGCATGGCGGTGTTCGCCAACGAAGGCATGCTCCAGGGCTATGCGCCGAAGGGCCTCGACAAGATCTCGCCGCAATATCGCGACCCGGCCAATCCGCCGATGTGGGTGGGCATGGACGTGTACGGCGCGGCAATCTGCTTCAACACCGTCGAAGCGCAGAAGCTCGGCCTGCCCAAGCCCGAGACGTGGCAGGACCTGACCAAGCCGGTCTACAAGGGCCGCATCGTGATGCCGAACCCGGCGTCGTCGGGCACGGGCTACCTCGACGTCACGGGCTGGCTCCAGATGTGGGGCGACGCCAAGGCGTGGAAGTACATGGACGACCTGCACGCCAACATCGCGCAGTACACGCACTCGGGCAGCAAGCCCTGCCGCCAGGCGGGCGCGGGCGAGTTCCCGATCGGCGTGTCCTTCGAGTATCGCGCGGTCACCACCAAGAAGTCCGGCGCGCCGATCGACATCATCTTCCCGACCGAAGGGCTGGGTTGGGACCTCGAGGCGTCCGGCATCATGAAGACCACCAAGAAGCTCGACGCCGCCAAGAGCCTCATGGACTGGCTCGCCTCGCCCGCCGCCATGGAGCTCTACTCGAAGAACTTCGCGGTGCTCGCGATGCCCGGCATCGCCAAGCCGCTCGACTTCGTGCCCGCGGACTACGAGAAGCGTCTCGTGAAGAACGACTTCGCGTGGTCGGCCAAGAACCGCGACAAGATCATCGCCGAGTGGCTGAAGCGCTACGACGCCAAGTCCGAGCCGAAGTAACGATGCATGACGTCCGCGCCCCGCTCTCATCGGCGGGGCGCGTCTTTCCCATGATCCGGATCGTGCGATGACCGCGGGCGCGACGCTTCCTCCCGTTTCCTCCGCGGAGCCGTACCTGCGGATCGCGAACGTCGCGAAGAGCTTCGGGCACTTCGCGGCGCTCAAGTCCGTCTCGCTCGAGGTTCGCCGCGGCGAGATGGTCGTATTCCTCGGGCCGTCGGGCTGCGGCAAGACGACCCTCCTGCGCATCATCGCCGGGCTCGAGACGCAGGACGCCGGCACCATCGTGCAGGGCGGCCGCGACATCTCGCGCACGCCCGCCATCAAGCGCGACTACGGCATCGTCTTCCAGTCGTACGCGCTGTTTCCCAACCTCACGGTGCAGGACAACGTGGCCTACGGCCTCGTCAACCGGCGCCAGGGGAGGGCCGCCATCACCGAGCGCGTGCGCGAGCTCCTGAAGCTCGTGGGCCTGCCCGAGGCGGGACCGAAGTATCCCGGCATGCTCTCCGGAGGACAGCAGCAGCGCATCGCGCTCGCTCGCGCGCTCGCGACCTCGCCGGGATTGCTGCTGCTCGACGAGCCGCTGTCCGCGCTCGATGCGATCGAGCGCGTGCGCCTGCGCGGCGAGATCCGCGCGCTGCAGCAGCGCCTGGGACTCACCACGATCATGGTGACGCACGACCAGGAAGAGGCGCTCTCCATGGCCGACCGCATCGTGGTCATGAATGCGGGACGCATCGAGCAGGTGGGCGCCCCGCGCGAAGTGTACGAAGCGCCGGCCACGCCCTTCGTCGCCGACTTCGTGGGCAAGATCAACGTCCTGCCCGCGGTGTCCGAGGGCGGGCACCGCTGCCGCGTCGGCGCGTTCTCGCTGCACGTCGGAGGCGAAGACACGCCGCCTGGCTCCGTGGTCCGGCTCTACCTGCGTCCCGAGGACATCGCGGTGCACGTCAACGGCGCGGCACCGCAAGGCGCGTGGCCGGCCAAGGTCTCGCGCATCGAATTCCTGGGCGCTTTCTGCCTCGTGGGCCTCGCGCTCGACACCACCGACGCACCGCAGGTGGTGGCCAATGTTCCGCGTCACGCGGTCGACAACGCAGGGCTGGCCCCGGGGCTTGCCGTGTCGGTAAGCATCCCGCCCTCGGCCATCCGAGTGCTCGGTTAGCGCGCCGTGGCCTTCATGCCGTGAGCACGCCCGCCATCGCCTTGCCGCACGCGCGCGTTACGCCGATCGCGCACTGGCAGGATCGACTCGCGCAGGTGCTGCTGATCGGGTGCTGCGCAGCGCTGGCGTTGTTCCTGATCGGTCCGCTGTTCGCGATCCTCGTGAAGAGCGTGCAGGACAAGGACGGCGCGTTCGTGGGCCTCCAGCAGTTCCGCGAGTATTTCGCCACGCCCGCGCTGCAGCGCTCGATCTGGAACACGCTGTGGGTGTCGACGACCGTCACCGCGATCACGGTGCCGCTCGCGTTCCTCTACGCCTACGCGCTCACCCGCTCATGCATGCGCGGCAAGATCGTCTTTCGCGTGATTGCGCTCACGCCCATCCTCGCCCCATCGCTTCTCTCGGCGATCTCGTTCATCCAGTGGTTCGGCACGCAAGGACTGCTCAAGTGGATGCTCGCGGGCGCGTCGATCTACGGCCCCATCGGCATCATCATGAGCGCGGTCTACGCGACCTTTCCGCACGCGCTCATGATCGTGCTGACGGCGCTCCTGCTCTCCGACGGACGGCTGTACGAGGCCGCAGAGTCGCTGCGCACGCCCACGTGGCGCAAGTTCATGACCATCACGCTGCCCGGCGCCAGGTACGGCCTCGTGAGCGCGGCGATGGTCGTCTTCTCGTACACGGTGAGCGACTTCGGCATTCCCAAGGTGATCGGCGGCAACTTCAACATCCTCGCCGTCGACATCTTCAAGCAGGTGATCGGGCAGCAGAACTTCAACAAGGGCGCCGTAGTGAGCCTCGTGCTGCTCGTGCCCGTGCTGGTCGCGTTCCTGATCGACTGGCGCATGCAGGGACGGCTGCATGCGCAGTTCACCGCCCGGGCGGTCCCGTATGCGCCCAAGCCGAGCCCCTGGTTCGACCGCGGCATGTTCCTCTACTGCACGCTGATCGCGATCTTCCTGCTGCTCGTGCTCGGCATGGCTGTCTACACGTCGTTCATCAAGCTGTGGCCCTACGACAAGTCGTTCAGCCTGCGCCACTACCAGTACGGGCTCATCGACGCCGGGGTCATCACGTCGTTCTTCAACAGCCTGCGGATGGCCCTGTTCACCGCGGTGTTCGGCACGATGTACATATTCGCGACCGCGTACCTCCTCGAGAAGACCCGCGGGATGCCGCTCACCAAGGGCGTCGTGCGCCTGCTCGCGTCCATTCCGATGGCCGTGCCTGGCATGGTGCTGGGCCTGGGCTACATCCTGTTCTTCAACCATCCCGACAATCCGCTGCACGACCTGTACCGCACGATGACGATCCTGGTGCTGTCGACCATCGTTCACTACTACACGTCGAGTCACCTCACCGCCGTCACTGCGCTGAAAGCGCTCGACGGCGAGTTCGAGGCCGTGTCGGCCTCGCTCAAGGTCCCGTTCTACAAGACGTTCTTCCGCGTCACCGTGCCCGTGTGCCTGCCGGCGATCCTCGACATCGGGCGCTACCTGTTCGTGAACGCGATGGTGACGATCTCCGCCGTCGTGTTCCTGTACTCGCCATCCACCCAGCTCGCCGCGGTGGCCATCCTCAACATGGACGAGGCGGGCGAGATCGGCGCGGCGGCGGCCATGGCCACGCTCATCGTGGCGTCGTCGACCGCGGTGTGCGTGGTCTACGCGATCGTCACCCGCTTCCTTCTCACGCGCACCCAGCAGTGGCGCACGACCGGCGTGGCCTGACCGCGCCATCTCGACCAGGACACTTCCATGAGCATCCACGACCGCGATCCCATTCTCCTCACGCCGGGCCCGCTCACGACCACGCTCGCCACCAAGTCGGCCATGCTGCGCGACTGGGGCTCGTGGGACGCCAGGTTCAACGCCGTCACCGCGCGGGTTCGCGCGAAGCTCCTCGACATCATCGACGGCGCGGACACCCACGTCTGCGTCCCCCTGCAGGGCAGCGGGACGTTCGCCGTCGAGGCGGCGATGAACACGCTGGTGCCGCGTGACGGCCACGTTCTCGTGCTGATCAACGGCGCCTACGGCAAGCGCATGGCCAGGCTGGTCGGCATGATGGGCCGCAAGGTGTCGACGTTCGAGACCGCCGACGACGTGCCCACTACCGAGCAGGACGTGCAGCGCCTGCTGACGCAGGATCCCTCGATCACGCACGTCGGCCTCATCCACTGCGAGACCTCCACAGGGATCCTCAATCCGCTGCCCGAGATCGCGGCCGTGGTCGCACGCCTCGGACGCCGCCTCATCGTGGATGCGATGAGCTCGTTCGGCGCGCTGCCCATCGACGCCCGCAACACGCCTTTCGACGCTCTCGTCGCGGCGTCGGGCAAGTGCGTGGAAGGCCCGCCGGGCATGGGCTTCGTGTTCGTGAGGAAGGGCCTGCTGGAGGCGGCGGCCGGCAATTCGACCTCGCTCGCCCTCGACCTCGCCGACCAGCACGCCTACATGGAGAAGACCACGCAGTGGCGCTTCACGCCGCCCACGCACGTGGTCGTGGCGCTCGACGCGGCACTCGACCAGTTCGTGGCCGAGGGCGGCCGTGCCGCGCGTTACGCGCGTTACGACGCCAACTATCGCGCCCTGGTCGAGGGCATGACCAAGCTCGGCTTCCGCGCGTTCCTCGACCCCGCGATCCAGGCGCCCATCATCGTGACGTTCCACGCGCCCGCGGATGCGCGCTACACCTTCACCGAGTTCTACAACCGTGTCCGCGACAAGGGATTCGTGCTGTACCCGGGCAAGCTCACGCAGGTCGAGACGTTCCGCGTGGGCTGCATCGGCGCGATCGGAGCCGAGGAGATGCGGCTCGCGGTCGATGCCGTGCGCGATACCCTCGCGGACATGGGGGTTACGCAGATCGCACCCGCGGCCGTGCGGGCGGCGGCGTAGGAAACAGGGAATAAACCGGGTCGCCCGGCGGTTTGCGCTACGATCGACACGCTCTCAACCAAGGAGGATAGGCATGACGACTCGAACCACGCTTCTTCGCAGTGCGCTTCTGGCAGGCCTGTTCGTCGCGGGCGCCGCCCTCGCGGTGGACGTCAAGGTCACGCTCTCGGGCGACCAGGAAGTCCCGCCCGTCAAGACCGAAGGCAAGGGCAGCGGCACGATCACCGTGGCGGACGACGGCGCCGTGTCCGGCAGCGTCACCACGACGGGTGTGAAGGGCACGATGGCCCACATCCACCAGGGGGCCGCAGGCAGCAACGGCCCGGTGATCGTTCCGTTCGTCAAGGACGGCGATACGTACAAGGCCCCGCCGGGTGCCAAGCTCACGCCGGACCAGTTGAAGGAATTCAAGGCCGGCAACACGTACTTCAACGTGCACAGCGACGCCAACAAGGGCGGCGAGGTGCGCGGCCAGCTGAAGCCGTAATCCTTCCGCCGCACGCCGGGCGCATGCGCGAGTCCGCGTCGCGATGCGCCCTTTTTCATTTCGGCGGACGCGACGCGCGCGGTTATCGCCGTATCGCAGGACGTCGGACCGCCCGGAACGCGGGGCTGTCCGGCAGTGCGCCAAGGCGCAGGAGGCAATCGAGCGCCACGAGGCTCGCATCCGCCGTCATCGTGTCGGGCGGTGTGTCGTTGCCGATGATCCGCGCGACCTCGGCGAGCGGGACCAGGCGATGCTCGACCGCTTCGCCGTCCTGGTTGGCGGGACGCCATTCCGCCGCAAGCCACAGGTCGTGCGCGTAGACGATCTCGTCCTGGATGCCGTCTGGCTGCTCGCGGAAGATCGCGAGCTCTGCCGCTCGCACTGCCCGCGCCGCCAAGGCGGCATCGATGCCGGCTTCCTCCCACGACTCCTTGACGACGGTGCCCTCGATGGAAGCGCCCGCACCGATGCCGCCGCCGACGAGATTGTCGAGCATGCCGGGGTCGATAGCCTTCGCCGCGCTGCGCCGCGCGAGCCACATGCGCACGCCGTCCTCCATGCGCACGAGGCCGTTGACGTGCGCCGCGTAGGTGCGGATGCCGAGGTAACGTGCCGCGGCACGCTCCACCTCGAAGTGCGCGGGGGCGTCGAAGGCATTACGCACGGCATAGCGTTCGTCGCGCCACCTGGTGAGCGCGCCTTCATGGGCGAGCGACTGGGCGATCCGTTCCATCGCGCGATCCCGCTCGCGACGGTCGCCGCCGACGGCAAGGGCCTCGCCATGACGCGAGATCGCCTCGAACTGCGCGAGGCGTGCGGCACGCCCGGTGGTGAGGCGGCCCACGGTGGTGCCGTCCGCCTCGAGGCGCACGAGGGGAGTCGAGGGAGGCGCGAGCAGGCGCCCGAGCCGCTCTTCGATGCGACGGATCGTCATCGCGGTATCCACGCACTATTGTAGGATGCGTACTGTCACGCCACACGCGACCGCAATGTCCGCAGACGTCCTCGCCATCTTCGACCTCGATCACACGCTGCTCCCGCACGACACGGACGAGCAGTGGACCGAGTTCCTCATCGAGGGCGGCAAGCTCGACCGCGTCGAGTACGACAGCGCCAACCGCGACCTGGTCGCACGCTACCAGCGCGGGGAGGCGGGCGCGCTCGAGTTCACCGAGTTCTACCTGTCGACCCTCACGCGCTTCACGAGCGAAGAGCTCGCCGACCTGCACGCCGCGTTCATGCGCGAGCGCATCCTGCCGTCGATCCCGGAGGCGGCGCGCGAGCTCATCGCCAAGCACCAGCGGCTCGGGCATCTCCTGGTCCTCAGCACGGCGACCAGCCGTTTCCTCACCGAGCCTGTCGCGCGCGAGCTCGGCTTCGTGCATCACATCGCCACCGAGCCCGAGATCCGCGAAGGCCGCTTCACGGGCCGCGTGCTCGGCACGCCCAACATGCGCGAGGGCAAGGTCGAGCGCCTGCTCGAGTGGCTGGCGCGCGAGGGCCTCAAGCTCTCCGACTTCCGCGAGAGCTGGTTCTACAGCGACTCGCAGAACGACCTGCCGCTCCTGTCGCACGTCACCCATCCCGTCGCGGTGAACGCCGACGAGGTGCTGGCCGCCCATGCGCGCGTGCGCGGCTGGCCGCAGATCCAGATCCTCCACCGCTAAGCGCGTGCCGCGGATCGCCGCGCGGCTCGCGTAAAATTCCGGGCATGATCCTCGACGGCAAGGCGGTGGCGGAGCGCGTCACCGACGAAGTGCGCATCGGTGTCGCCGAATGGGTGGCGGCCGGACATCCTGTCCCGGGGCTCGCGGTCGTCCTCGTCGGCGACAACGCGGCGTCGCAGGTCTACGTCCGCAACAAGCGCAAGACGACGGAAAGCGTCGGCATGCGGTCGTTCGCGCACGACCTGCCGGCGGACACGAGCGAAGCGTCGCTGCTCGCGCTCATCGACGCGTTGAATGCCGATCCCGCGGTCAACGGCATTCTCGTCCAGCTTCCGCTGCCGAGGCACATCGACGCCGAGAAGGTCACCGAGCGCATCGACCCGCGCAAGGATGTCGATGGCTTCCACCCGTACAACATCGGGCGGCTGGTGCTCAAGATGCCGGTGCTGCGTCCGTGCACGCCGTATGGCTGCATGCGCCTCCTCAAGGAGACCGGCGCCGATCTCGTGGGGATGCACGCGGTGGTGATCGGCCAATCCAACATCGTCGGCCGGCCCATGGCGCTCGAGCTCCTCATGGCCCGCTGCACCGTGACCATCTGCCACTCCGCGACGCGCGATCTTCCGGGCCTCGTCGGTCAGGCCGACATCGTCGTGGCCGGCGTCGGCAAGGCAAAGTTCGTGCAGGGCGACTGGATCAAGCCGGGTGCCATCGTCATCGACGTCGGCATCAACCGCATGCCGGACGGCAAGCTCTGCGGCGACGTGGATTTCGACACCGCAAAGGAGCGCGCGAGCTGGATCACGCCCGTTCCCGGTGGCGTGGGACCGATGACGATCGCCACGCTGCTCGCCAACACTCTGGCGGCCGCAAAGTGGCAGCGAGGGGGCTGATGCCTACGCGCTGCGCAAATGCCACGCCTTCGTTCGCGTGAACGTCTGGATGCCGTAGGTCGAAAGCGTAAGGCCGATGCCAGAGTGCTTGACCCCCGACCACGGCAGGCGCGGGCTCACGCGGTCGCAGCAGTTCCAGTAGACGGTCCCCGCGTTCACGCGTTTCAGGAGCTTGCGGGCGCGCTTCTCGTCGCGGCAATAGACGCCCGCCGTGAGCCCGTAGTCGGTGTCGTTCATGAGCGCGACGGCCGCGTCGTCGTCCTTCACCGGCTGCAAGCCGATGATCGGGCCGAAGGACTCGTCGCGCATTGCGAGCATGGTGTGATCGGCGTCGGCGAGCACCGTGGGCGCAAACCAGTTGCCCTTGCCCTTGATCGCCGCGCCGCCCACCAGCACGCGCGCGCCCTTCTTCTTCGCGTCGGAGACGTGCTTCGCCAGCACCGCGAGCTGCGGCTTGCGCGTGATGGCGCCGATGTACGTGCCCTCGTCGAGCGGATCGCCGAGCTTGAAACCCTTCACCTCTCGCACGAACGCGTCGACGAACGCCGCGTAGATGCTCTCGTGCACGTAGATGCGCTCCACCGAGCAGGACGACTGCCCCGTGTTGTAGAACTCGCAGTCGGCAACGCCCGCGGACGCGCCCTGGATGTCGACATCCTCCGTCACATAGATCG
>CAZIZD010000092.1:0-13172 GCA_964543615.1 uncultured Alcaligenaceae bacterium
CGGTCACGTCGTGGGCGCTGCTGGGCTCGTTCGACTGGAACAGCCTGCTTACGCGCGACAGCGGCTACTACGAGTCCGGCGCGTTCGACGTGCGCGGCCTGCGGCCGCGCGAAACGGCGGTGGGCAAGCTCGTGCGCAAGCTCGCCCGCGGCGAACGGCCGGACCATCCCGTGCTGGCCGGCCGCGGCTGGTGGCAGCGCGAGGAACGCTTCTTCTGCGAGCCCGCGCAGTCGTCGCAAGCCGTAGCCGCGCGAGTCCTGCGTCCGTGCGACCTTCCCGAGCGGCCCATTCTCGTCAGCGGCGCCACGGGCACGCTCGGACGCGCGTTCGCGCGCCTTTGCAGGCTGCGCGGACTGGCGCACGTGTTGCTGACGCGCGACGAGCTCGACATCGCCGATCCGGACAGCGTGGAGCGATCGCTCGAGCGATACCGCCCCTGGGCCGTGGTCAACGCCTCGGGCTACGTGGACATCGACCGCGCCGAGCGCGACGTCGAGAAGTGCTTTCGCGAGAACTGCGTCGGGGCGAGCGCGCTTGCCGCCGCGTGCGCGCGCCATGGAACGGCGCTGCTCGCGTTTTCGAGCGACATGGTGTTCGACGGTGCCAAGGACCGCCCTTACGTAGAGAGCGACGCGCCCGCGCCGCTCAACGTGTACGGAAGCAGCAAGGCCAATGCCGAGCGCGCGATACGCCTGCTCGACCCCGATGCGCTGATCGTGCGCACGAGCTCGTTCTTCGGGCCATGGGACGAGCACAACTACGTCACGTGCATGCTGAGGTCGCTGGAAGCCGGGGACACTTTCCTTGCCATCGACGATCTCACGATTTCGCCCACTTACGTGCCCGATCTCGTGAACGTGTGCCTCGACCTGCTCGTCGACCAGGAGACCGGCATCTGGCACCTGACCAACGATCACGCCATTACCTGGGCGGACTTCGCGCTGATGGCCGCAACGCGTGCCGGAGCGCCGACCGAGCGGCTCCGGGCCTGCAGCGACCGCGACCTCCATCGTGCGGCGCGCCGCCCGTCCTACAGTCCGCTCACGAGCGAGCGCGCCACGCAGATGCCCTCTCTCGGCGATGCGCTCGAGCGCTACTTCCTGGAGCGCACGCCCTGAGCCTCGCGCGCTGCGCCTAGGCGGCCCCCGGCACCTCGGTGGCCCGGCGTATCTCCTCGATGGGAATCTTGGGCGTGCGGTCCGCGCGCAGCAGTCCGTTCACCTCCTGGAACGTGTCCGCGAACTGCGTGTAGCAGAACCCGCTCAGGAGCGGTGCGTGGCTCACGACCTTGAGGAGCTCGCGATAGCGCTGCACGAACTCGTCGACGTCGACGGCAACGAAGTATCCCCAGTTCCTGGTGCCTTCCAGCGGGGGGCCGCTCTCGAAGGCGATGCCCCCGAACTCGGTGAGCATGATCGGCTGGCCGCGATGCGGATGGCCTTCGAGGGTCAGCACGCGGCCTCCCGGTCGTCCGCGATCGAACAGCGCCTGCGCTCCGCCCGCGACGCCATAGCGCTCGCGCACGCGCTCCGGGTTCGTGTCGTAGTCGTGGATGCCGATGATGTCGGTCTCCCCGCTCTCCCATCCATCGTTGGCGAGGACCGGACGCGTGGGATCGAGCGTCTTCGTCAGGTGATAGAGGGCCTCCACCGCGTGGCGATGCGACCGCACGTTGGGGAGCTCGGGCACGCCCCACGACTCGTTGAAGGGGACCCACACGACGACACACGGGTGGCTGAAGTCGCGATCGATCACCTCGCCCCATTCGCGCACCGTGCGCCTGATGGCCGCGCGCGTGAAGCGGTACGCCGACGGCATCTCCTCCCAGACGAGGAGACCGAGCCTGTCGGCCCAGTAGAGATAGCGCGGCACCTCGATCTTCTGGTGCTTGCGCACGCCGTTGAATCCCATCGCCTTGGCAAGCTCGACGTCCCGGCGCAGCGCGTCGTCGCTCGGCGCTGCGAGCAACGTGTCCGGCCAGTAGCCCTGGTCGAGCACGAGGCGCAGGTAATAGGGACGGCCGTTGAGCATGAAGCGGTCGCGGTCGATGTCCACTGCGCGCAAGGCCGTGTACGAGGTGAACTCGTCGAGGACCGCGTCGCCGTTGCGCAGACGCACGTGCGCGTCGAGCAGAGTCGGACGCTCGGGACTCCAGAGGAGCTCGTTGCGGAAGTCGTCGATGCCGGGATCGGACAGCACGATGCGCCGGTCCGTCTCCCCGTCGATCACGACGTACGAGTCCTGAGCCAGCACGCGGCGTCCGTGCAGGAGCAGGAGGTCGACGATCAGGTATTCGACCGGCTCGCCGCCGACCCTCGCTTCGAAGCCGAGCGAGAAGTCGTCGAGGTGCGGCGTCCAGCGGATCTTGTCGATGTACGTGGGCGACACGTACTCGAGCCACACGGTCTGCCAGATGCCGGTCGTGCGCGGGTACCAGATCGAGTGCGGCTCGAGTTGCCAGTCCTGCTTGCCGCGTGGCTTGGTGAGGTCGCGCGGATCGTCATGCGCGAGCACGGTGACCGTCTGCGGCCCGTCGCCGTTCAGGGCGAACGTGATGTCGGCCCAGAACGGTGTGTGCCCGCCTTCGTGCGTGGCGACGAGCTGGCCGTTGACCCACACCCAGGCCTGGTAGTCCACCGCACCGAAGTGCAGGAGCACGCGCTTGTCGCCGGGATCCACCGTGAACTCGCGCTCGTACCAGCACGCGGAGTGGAATCCGGTATCGCCGATGCCGCTCGCCTTGGACTCGGGCGGAAACGGCACCTCGATGAACAGCGGCCAACTGGTGACGTCGGAGGGCTTGCGGTATCGGCGCTCGTCGTCGAACGCGAAGCGCCAGCGTCCGTCGAGCGGCATCCATTGCGGCCGCGCGAGCTGCGGCCTTGGATGGAAGCGGGGCTCGGCCGGCCGGGACTCCTCGTCGACCGCGGAGGCGCTCGCACGCGGGTCGCTCATGCCGCGACGGAAAGCGGCGGCGCACCCTCCCGCGCAACGCCATCCCGCAGGTGCGCGTCCCAGTACTCGCGCCAGCGCATGGAGTCCTGGCACATCTGCGCGAGCGCGCTCGTGGCCTCCCAGCCCAGGAGCGCCCGCGCACGCGCAGCGCTTGCAAGGAGAACCGGCGTATCTCCCGCGCGTCGCGGACCGATATCGAAGGGAATCCTGCGTCCGGTCGCGCGCTCGAAGGCGTGAATCATCTCGAGCACGGAGTGGCCGCGCTCGCTGCCGATGTTCACGACGACCGGCTGCGACGCGAAGCAGGCACGCAGCGCGAGGATGTGGGCATGCGCCAGGTCCTCGACGTGCACGTAGTCGCGGATCGCCGTGCCGTCGCGGGTCGGATAGTCCCCGCCGTGGATCATGAGGCTCGGCAGCGCGCCGAGCGCCACGCGCTCCATGATCGGCATGAGATTCTGCGGCGTGCCGCGAGGATCGTCGCCGATCAGGCCCGACGCGTGCGCGCCTACCGGATTGAAGTAGCGCAGGATCGCGAGCGGCGACGACGCCGCGCGGCTCGCGTCGATCAGGATGCGCTCGCCCGCGAGCTTGCTGAACCCGTACGGATTGACGGGGAGCGTTGGCGCATCCTCGGTGATCGGGAAGACCTCCGGCTCTCCGTAGACGGTGGCCGACGAGCTGAACACGAACGGGCAATCGCCCGCCACGTCGCGCGCGTTCATCGTCGCGAGGAGATTCGTGCGGTAGTAGCCCAACGGATCGCGCACCGAGTCCCCGACCGCCTTCCGCCCTGCGAGGTGAATGACGCCCGTCAGTCGTTCCGACTCGACCGCCTGCACGAGGGTCGCGCGATCGCACACGTCGACATCGACCACGCGCGGACGCCCGCCCGCGATGCGCGCGATGCGGTCGATCACGTCGCGGCGCGCGTTGGAGAAGTTGTCGACGACGAGCACGTCGTGCCCTGCCTGCAGCAGGCGCACGCAGATGTGAGAGCCGATGTAGCCGGCGCCCCCGGTGACGAGGATGGTCATGGAAGGACCCTTGGTTTCGGTGGGCCGCGCCGACGGGGCGCGCTTGGAAGGCTTCGCCTGGGAGCATGCGGCGAGTGAGGCGCCGCGCGCAGCGGCCATCGGCGCATTCGGCTGTAGGCGGAGCGGCGACGCGGCGATCGAGCCGCGGCGACGTGCGGTCCAGCGGACTAGGCGCTCGGGGCGCCGCGAATGGCAAAGCCCACGTCGATGCGGGCGTGAGGCGAATCCTTCGGCGTGCCGTCGACGATCATGCTCGCCGCGGTCCGGCCGATCTCGTAGCGAGGAACGTCGATGGCGGTGAGCCTCGGCTCGATCCACGCCGCGATCTCGAAGTCGTCGAAGCTCGCGATCGCGATGTCGCCCGGCACCTTCCAGCCGCGGCGGCGTGCCTCGAGCAGCGCGCCGATCGCCAGCACGTCGCCCGCGAAGAAGATGGCATCCACCTCGGGCACACGCTCGCGCAGCGTTACCAGCGCTTCGCCGCCGCCCCGGTAGCCCGCCTCCGCCTCGAGCACGAGCCGCGGGTCGTATTCGATCCCGGCCTTGCGCAGCGCGCGCTCGTAGCCGTCGCGCCGGTGGCGTGCCCGGATGTTGCCCTGCTGCGCGATTGTCACGAAGCCGATGTGCCGATAGCCACGCCCGACGAGGTATCGCGTCATGGCGGCGGACGCCTCGAGGTTCGAGTAGCTCACGACGCTGCCGAGCGGACGACGGGCGAGGTCGCCCACCTCCACGACGGGAACGCCCGAGTGCTCGATGAGTCGCCGCGCCCGCGTGGTGTGCACGGTCTCGTGCAGGATGAACCCGCGCGGCCGCTGCCCGACGAAGTCCTCGATCAGCGACTCTTCGCGCGCGGCCGACCGTCCGCTGTCGCCCACGATGAGATTGAGCCCGCGCTCGCGCAGCTCGTCGGCGATGCCCTGCAGCGTCACCGAGAACAGCGAGTTGTGCAGGCTGGGAACGATGCATGCCACGAGGCGCGATGCACCCACGCTGCGCAGACCGCCCGCCAGGCGGTTGGGCACGAAGCCGGTCTCGCGGATGGCGCGCGCGACGCGCCCGCGCACGTCCTCCGACACGGTGTCCGGTGCGCGCAGCGCGCGCGAGACCGACATCGCGGACACGCCTGCACGGCGCGCCACCTCCACCATCGTCGGCGGCGATCCTTCGCGTGGCTTGCCGGGGCGCTTGTCGTTCATGGCTTGGCGCGCGTCATCCTTGACTGGGCCTCGCGGATATGCAAGTCTGTTAACGATAACACGATGTCACGCAGGAGGACGGCCATGGGCCGCACGATGTCCGAGAAGATCCTCGCCGCCGCCTCGGGGCGGGACCAGGTGTCGGCCGGCGACGTGGTGACGGTGAACGTCGATCTCGCCATGGCGAACGACATCACTGCGCCGCTCACCATCCGCCAGATGAAGCAGGCCGGGGCCGACCGCGTGTTCGACCCCGCGAAGATCGCGATCGTCGCCGGGCGGCACGCGCCGTTCCGCGACGCGACGTTCGCGGCCGAGGTCGACGGCGTGCGCCGCTTCTGCGAGAAGCACGGCATCCGCCACTTCTACGGCTACGGCGAGGGCATGGACCACGCGCTGGTACCGGAGCTCGGCCTCGTGTCGCCCGGCATGCTCATCTGCAACGCGGACTCGCACGTGTGCACCGTGGGCGCGTTCGGCGCGTTCGCCGTGCCCATGGGCTCGACCGACATGGCGTACGTCTTCGCGTTCGGGGAGACGTGGCTGCTCGTGCCCCCGACCATCCGCGTGGCGTACCACGGCAAGCTGCACGCCTACGTCACGAGCAAGGACCTGGCCCTCGCCACGCTGCGCATCCTTGGTGTGGACGGCGCGCGCTACAAGGCGATCGAGTTCGTCGGCGATGCGCTGGCCGGCCTCACCATGGACCAGCGCATGACCATCACCAACATGGCGATCGAGATGGGCGCCAAGACCGGCATGATGGAGCCCGATGGCGAGACGTCGCGCTATCTCGCGCAGCGAGGCGCCTCACCCGGTCGCGCGGTGACGAGCGATCCGGACGCGCAGTTCGAGCGCGTGGTCGACATCGACGCCGGCGCACTGCCTCCGCTCGTGGCGAAACCCCATTCCCCCAGCGACGTGGTGCCGGTGGACGAGCTTCGCAGCGTGCGCGTGACCCAGGTGACGATCGGGACGTGCACCAACGGACGCCTCGTCGACCTGCAGGAGGCCGCGCGTGTGCTCAAGGGCAACAAGGTGGCCAAGGGCGTGCGTCTCATCGTCACGCCGGCGACCGACATCGTGTACAAGGCCGCGATGCGCGCGGGCGTGATCGAGACGCTGATGGACGCCGGCGCCATCGTGAACCCGCCCGGATGCGGACCGTGCGCGGGCATTCACCAGGGCGTGCTCGGTCCCGACGACGTGTGCGTGGCCACGCACAACCGCAATTTCCGCGGCCGCATGGGCCACAAGGACGCGCAGGTCTACCTGTCGAGTCCCTACGTCGCCGCGGCGACCGCGATCGCCGGCGCCATCAGCGATCCACGGGAGCTTTCGTCATGAACTATCGCGGCAAGGTGCACCGCTTCGGCGACCACGTCGACACCGACGTCATCATCCCCGCCAAGTACCTCAACATCTCCGATCCGGCGGAGCTCGCGCGCCGCTGCTTCGAGCCCGTCGCGGAAAACTTCGTGGCCGGCGTCACGCCGGGCGACATCCTCGTCGCGGGCGAGAACTTCGGCTGCGGCAGCTCGCGCGAGCACGCGCCCATTGCGATCAAGGCCGCAGGCATCGCGTGCGTCGTCGCCGCGAGCTACGCGCGCATCTTCTACCGCAGCGCGATCAACATCGGCCTGCCGGTGATCGTGTGTCCGGCCGCAGCGGCCGCGGCAAGACAGGGCGCCACCGCCGAGGTCGACCTGGTGAAAGGCATCGTCGAGATCGACGGCACACGATTCCCCGTGGCGCCCTTTCCCGACGCGGTGCTCGGGATCATCGAGTGCGGCGGACTCGTGCCGTTCATGAAGAAGCGCCTTGCGTCGCAACCCCCGGGAGCGCGTGCATGAAGCCCCTGATCCTCTGTGCGGCCGTGACGGGCGGCGCACCCGCCAAGTCCAAGACACCGCACCACCCGGTCACGCCCGACACCGTCGCGCAAGCCGCGGTGGAATGCTGGAGGGCCGGCGCCGCGATGGTCCACATCCACGCGCGACGCGAAGATGGATCGACCACGGCGGACGTCGGCGACTACCGCGCGATCATCGAGCGCATCGAGGCCGCCGGCTGCGACGCCATCATCAACGTGAGCGCGGGCGACAACGGGGGACGCGCGAGCCACGCCGAGCGATTGCGCGCGGTCGAGACGCGGGTCGAGATGGTGTCGCTCGACGCGGGCTCGTTCAACATCGGCAACCGTCTCTACGACAACTCGCCCTCGTACCTGCGCGAGATGGCGGCGCGCATGAAGGCAGCGGACGTCGTCCCCGAGATCGAGGTGTTCGACATCGGCCACCTGCATCTCGTCAACGCGCTGGTTGCGGAAGGCCTGGTGCGCGCACCCGCCTTCGTGCAGTTCGTTTTCGGTCTGCCGGGCGGCATGCCGCTCGACCCGCGGCTCCTGCCGTATCTCGTCGAACGGCTGCCCTCGGGATCGGAGTGGGCGATATCGAGCCAGGCCCCCGACGTCGAAGGTTACCTGCGCATGGCCATGCTGGCCTTCACGCAGGGCGGCCACGTGCGCGCCGGCATGGAGGACAACGTCTACCTGCGTCCCGGAGTGCTCGCGACGTCGAACGCGCAGATGATCGAGCAATGGGTCGACACCGCGCGCATCTGGGGGCGGCCCGTCGCCGATCCCGCGCAGGCGCGCAAGCTGCTCGGCATGCGGCCTCGCTGACGTCGCGCAGGTTCACGAAGATCAAGCCAGGGAGGGTGCAACCATGACCGTCGTTCGATTGCTGCTATGCGCGTTCGTCGCGTGGCTGGGCGCCTTGGGCGCGCCCGTCCTCGCGCAGGATTTTCCCACCAAGCCCGTGCGCATCATCGTCGGCTTCGCGGCCGGCGGCTCGGTGGACCTCGTGGGCCGCGTGCTCGCGCAGCGCCTCTCCGATCTATGGGGCGTGCCGGTGGTGGTCGAGAACAAGCTCGGCGCCGGCGGCACCATTGCCGCCGACTTCGTCGCGAAGTCGCCCCCCGACGGCTACACGCTGCTGCTGGGCGACATCAGCAACACCGCGGTCGCACGCAGCCTGTATCCCAACCTTCCTTACGATCCGGTGAAGGACTTCGCGCACGTGACGCGCCTCGTCACGTTTCCGCTCGTCGTCGTGGTGCCGTCGACGTCGTCGCTCGGCTCGATCAAGGAACTCATCGCGTACGCCAAGGCCAATCCCGGGAAGCTGCGCTTCAGCACGGGCGGCCCGGGAACGTCGCCGCACATCTTCCTCGAGATGATGAACCAGATGGCCGGCGTGAGCACGGAGGCCATCCACTACAAGGGCTCCGCCCCCGCCATCACCGGCATGATCTCGGGCGACGTCGAGTTCTCTGCGAGCTCGATTGCCACCGCAAAGGCGCAGATCGATGGTGGCAAGGCGCGCGCGATCGCTGTGACCGGCACCGGCCCGGCACCCAAGCTTCCCAACGTGCCGACCATCGCGAGCGTCGTGCCCGGCTTCGAGGCGCTCACGTTCCACGGACTGCATGCGCCCGCCAAGACGCCGCCGGCGATCGTCGCCAAGATCCAGCGCGATGCCGCGAAGGTGATGATGCGCGACGACACGCGCGACCAGCTCGGCGCCTCCTCGCTGGACGTGTCGATCATGACGCCCGAGGAGTTCACCGCCTACATCGCTCAGCAGTCGGATCACTGGGCCAAGGTGATCAAGGCGGGGAACATCAAGCCGGACTGATGGAGCGGCCACCCGTTCAATCGCCCCCCGTCCGGGCCCGCGGCTTCCTCTTCGCCACGGTCCCGGACTCGCCCGACGATGCGCCGAACCTGCGTATCGCCACGTTCTCCACCAGGAAGTCCATGAACGCCCTCACCTTGGGCGACACGTTCGGCCCCCACAGGTAGACCGCGTACACCGGCGGACCGGGGGCCGCATAGCGCGTGAGCAGCGGCTTGACGAGTCCCGCGGCGATGGCGTCGCGCGCGATGAACCGGCTCACGCTCGCGATGCCCACGCCCGCGATCGTGGCCACCAGCAGCGCTTCGGAATTGTTGGCCTGCAGGCTCCCGGAGACCGTCTTGCCGTAGACCTTGCCGTCCCTGCTGAACTGCCATTCGCGCAACCGGCCGGTGTGCACGTGCGAGTAGGCGAGGCAGTTGTGGCGGTCGAGGTCCTCGGGCGTGCGCGGCCGGCCGTGCCGCCGCAGATAGTCGGGCGACGCGCAGGTGACGAAGCCGACGTTGCCGAGCAGGCGCGCGACCAGGCGGCCGTCGGCCACTTCTCCGATGCGGATGTCGACGTCGAAGCCTTCGTTGGCGAGGTCGACGATGCGATCGCTCATCTCGACGCTGATGGTGAGGCTCGGGTGCTTCGCGAGGAAGTGCTGCAGCTTGGGGAACACGAGGCGCCGCCCGAAGCCTTCCGTCATGTGGATGCGCAGGCGGCCGTAGGGCCCGCTGATTGCGCGGGTGAGGAGGAGCTCGGCCCTCTCGATCTCGCCCAGGATCTGCTTGCAGTTCTCGAAGAACGCGGCGCCCTCTTCGGTCAGGCCCACCGACCGCGTGGTCCGCTGCAGCAGGCCGACGCCCACGTCCGCCTCGAGGCGGGTGATGGCCTTGCTCACCGCCGACGAGGTGAGCCCGAGGCTCGCGGCGGCGGCCTTGAAGCTGCGAAGCTGGGCCACGCGGAAGAAGACGCGCAGCGCGTTGAGGTCCTTCATGGCTCAGTAGTGAATCCAGTTCATCAATAAATTGAATCTTGGAGTGTGGAACGTTTCCCGGTCAAGGATTAGAGTGTGGGCCCAGGCACCAACGAGAAAGTCCAAGGAGGCCCCATGGTTTCGACGATGTTCCGGCGAGCACGCACGTTCCTCGATGTGAGCGCAGCCGCCGCTGCAAGCGGCGCCTTCGCGTGCGCGCTCCTGACGATGGCCTCGCTCGCGGGCGCGCAAGCTCCCGCCGCGCAGGCACCCTTCCCGAACCGCCCCATCACGATCGTGGTGGGATTCACGCCCGGCGGATCCAACGACGTGATCGCGCGGGCGCTCGCGCCCAAGCTCTCCGAGATCCTGGGCGTGCCCGTGGTGGTCGAGAACAAGCCCGGCGCGAGCGGCACCATCGGCACGGCCTTCACGGTCAACTCGAAGCCCGACGGCCACACGATGACGCTCGGAAGCACGAGCGTGCTGTCGATCGCGCCGCACACCGTGGCCAACCTTCCCTACAAGGAGAGCGACCTCACCGCCGTCAGCACAGTCGCGGCCTCGGCGGCGGTGATCGCCGTCAATCCCAACGTTCCCGCCAAGTCGATGAACGAGCTCATCGCGCTCGCCAAGACCAAGCCCGTCAGCATCGCCTCCGCGGGCGCGGGCGGCATCTCGCACCTCAACATCGAGTTCCTCAAGGCCGAGACCGGCGGCAACTTCCTGCACGTCGCCTACAAGGGCGCAGCGCCAGGGGTGACTGACGTCGTGGGCGGTCACGTCGACGGCATCGTCATGGACTACTCGGCGCTCGCCGAAATGATCAAGCAGGGGCGCATGCGCGCGGTCGCCGCGTCCAAGCCGATCGACGGCATCCCGGCGTCGCCAATGGTCATCTCGCCGTGGTACGGCGTGATGGCGCCGGCGCAGACGCCCAAGAGCACCCTCAACACCCTGAACGCCGCGTTCGCCAAGGCCCTCAACGACCCGGAGGTTCGCGCCAAGCTCGAGAAGCTCGGCATCGAGCCCTTCGTGCTCGCCACGCCCGAGGAGGCGGAGGCCTACATGCGCGCCGACAGCGCGCGCTGGGCCAAGGTGGTGAAGTCGTCGGGCATCAAGTTCGAGTAACTACTGCGACGGGCTCCACGTGCCGACGATCGATTCCGTCATTGCGCGCGCGGCGGCGAGCGCGCCGGACCGCATCGCGATCCGCGAGTGGGGCGGCGCGCAGGTCACGTACGCCGAGTTCGATGCCGCCGTCTCCTCGTTTGCCGCGTGGGCGCGCGACCACGGCGTCGCGGAAGGCGACGCCATCGCCATCCACCTGCCCAACTCGGTGGCCTACCTCGTCGCGCAGTTCGGAAGCTTTCGCGCCGGCGCCGTGGCGTCGTACGTCAACTACCGGTTGTCCGAGACCGAGGCGCAGCGCCAGTTCCGTTTCTGCAACGCGCGCCTCATCGTCACCACCCCGGAGAAGGCCGCGCAGTTCCGGCGCGATCCGGCGCTCGCCAAGGTCACGTTCCTCGTGGATGGCGAGGCCGGCGCGAGCGATCATGCGTTGCAGCGCGTGATTGCCGCGCGGCAACGCCCTGCGTTCGGAACCGAGGGGCTCGAAGACCGCGACGCGATCATCCGTTTCACGTCGGGATCCACCGGCGATCCCAAGGGCCTCATCGTGACGCACCGCGCATGGCTCGTGCGCGCGGTTTCGATGCTCGCGGAGGAGATGCGCATCCGCCCCGAGTCGACGACGCTGGTGCTGGGCCAGCTCTCGCACCAGGCCGGGCTCTTCGTCATCCCGACGTTCCTTCAGCGCGCCACGTTGCTCGTGATGCGGAAGTTCGACATCGAGACCGTTGCCGCGATCTTCGCGGCGGGCAACCTCTCGTGCGCGCAGGTGGTCCCGACGATGTTCACGCTGATCCTCAACGATCCGCAGGCGCGTCGCGCGTTCTCGCAGTCGGGCCTGCAGCGGATCGTCTACGGCGGCTCGCCCATTCGCCAGAGCGTGCTCGAGGAGGCGATGTCCCTGCTGCCGACCACCGAGTTCGTCCAGTCCTACGGGTCGCACGAAGCGGGGTCGATCAGCTTCCTCGATCACGCCGGCCATCGCGATCCCGTGCTGCGCCACAGCGCGGGCAGGCCCATGCTCGCCGCGGAAGTCCGGCTCCGGGATCGCAACGCCGAGGGCGTGGGCGAGATCGAGGTCAAGGCGCCGTGGCTTCCGAATGCGCGGCTGACCGCGAGCGGCCGCGAGCCGATCACCGAGGAATGGGCGCCCACGGGCGACCTGGGCGAGATGGTGGACGGCCACATCTTCCTGCGCGACCGGATGAACGACGTGATCATCTCCGGCGGCTTCAACGTGTATCCGGTGGAGGTCGAGAAGATCATCGGCAGCCATCCGCAGGTGCTCGACGCCGCCGTCGCCTCAGCCCCCGACGACAAGTGGGGCGAGCGCGTGATCGCCTTCGTTGTATCGCGCAACCCCGGGGAGTTCGACGAGGTGAGCGTGCGCGAGCACTGCAAGTCCCTGCTCGCGGGCTACAAGATTCCCAAGGAGTTCCACGTCATTCCCGAAATGCCGCTCAACCCCAACGGAAAGCCGGACCGGCGCCGCCTGAGCCAGCCCCTGTGGGCGGGACGCTCGCGGCGCATCAACTGAAGCACTCCGCACGACCTCGAGAGGTTTCGACGTGAGCCTGATCAGCAAACGAAAGGATACCGTCGCCGTAGTGGGCGTCGGCACTACCGACTACGGCGCGCTGCATGGGCACGACGCGACGTCGCTCGGCATCTGGGCGCTGCGCAACGCATGCGACGACGCGGGCATCGACATCAAGGACATCGACGGCCTCATCTGCCAGCGCCTGACCGACTACCAGAAGCTCGTGCAGATCACCAACACCACGCCGCGGCTCGTCACCGCCGTGCCGGGCGCGGGCCGCATGACGGGCGGCACCATCCAGATCGCGGTGCAGGCGCTCTTGTCGGGCATGCTCGACACCGTCGCGGTCGTGTACGGCAACGACGGGCGCACCGCGGGCGCACGCTACGGCGGCAAGGGCGACAACTACGGCACCGGCGCGGACCAGATGTGGTTTCCGTACGGCATGACGTCGCCGGGCGCGGTGCACTCGATGCTGTTCCAGCGTCATGCCGCGATGTATGGCACGACCGTCGAGCAGCTCGGCGCGATCTCCGTCGGCTTTCGCAGGCATGCGGGACTCAACCCCAATGCCGTCATGCGCAAGCCCATCACGATCGACGACTACCTCGCGTCGCGCGCGAAGCTGATCGACCCCAAGCGCGCGCAGCA